>NZ_DATNPA010000602.1:0-5334 GCF_036703385.1 Allocoleopsis sp.
GCATTACCTGCATCGGCATTACTCAGACTGTTTTGAGGCATTAGATTACATCATTATTGAGAAAGCAGCAGGACTAATTTCTCAACAACAACAACAGCTACAACGGTTAAAGATAAGTGATAAACCTTTACCTTTACGATGGTGTTCGTTAGAAGAAATACCCGAAAATTCTATCAAAGGTTGCTGTTTCTCCAATGAGCTAATTGATGCTTTTCCTGTACATCAAGTTGTAATTGAAGGACAGCAACTCAAGGAAATCTATGTGACAACCACTAAGACTGCTACTGATAGCGTAGCGTTAGATGCACAAGCATCGTCTGAGATTAACTTTGTTGAAGTCACAGATAGTCTATCAACACCTAAGCTAGCCGAGTATTTCGACTTCATCGGTATTGACTTATTATCCGGTGCTTATCCGGAAGGCTATCGCACTGAAGTTAATTTAGTAGCTTTGGACTGGTTAAATACTGTTGCAAACCGACTACAACGAGGGTTGTTATTAACGATTGATTATGGTTACTTTGCCGAGCGCTATTATCAGCCAGCGCGTCATCAAGGGACGTTGCAATGTTATTACCAGCATCGGCATCATAACAACCCCTATCTCTATATTGGACAGCAGGATATTACCGCCCATGTCAACTTTACCGCCCTAGAGCGCCAAGGGGAGTTGTGCGGTTTGCGTAAGGTAGGTTTCACTCAGCAAGGGTTGTTTTTAATGGCATTGGGATTAGGCGATCGCATTGGGGCACTTTCTGCGAGAGATAGTGATCGGGGAAATGCGATCGCAACAGGCCAAGATGTGATAAAAATCATGCAGCGTCGTCAGTCTCTACACCAATTGATGGACCCGATGGGACTCGGAGGCTTTGGCGTTCTAGTTCAGAGTAAGGGGTTGACGCAACAGGAAGAACAAGTTTCCCTCAAAGGATTGACTGTACCCCCAATGTTTTAATCATTCCGCTGTACAGCGTAAATTTTATCTCACCTACATCCAAAAATTGTCTATAAATTAATAGGAATTATACTCCACAAACTCTGCGTTCCTCTGCGCCTTCCTCAGTACCCTCTGCGTTAAAAAATACTATGACGACACTAACGAACTCAACATAAAATAGGAATTTTTAGATTCAACACAATAATATTTTGAGGCAAAATCGAACCCATCCCCCTCAACTCACACTCACCACTGCCATAGATTGAGACACTTTCACCAAAGCTTCCCGAACTACCTCAGCTCCCGCGCCAGGAATACATGACTTTTCCGTTAAAATACGCTTCCAAGCTCTACTTCCCGGTTGTCCCGAAAATAATTGCAGCATGTGTCGGGTAATTTTATTCAGCTTCAGTCCCTTCGCCACCCAACGATCAATATAGGAACACATCTCTTCAGCGACTTCATGACGAGTTAGGGGTGTACCCTCTTCACCGTAAATCTCAGAATCAGCCGTTGCAAACAAGTAAGGATTGTCGTAAGCGGCACGTCCAATCATCACCGCATCCACAAGTTTTAACTGTTCTTTCACCTGTTCTAAATTCGTGAATCCCCCGTTAATTTCAACGAATAGATGAGGGAATTCCTGCTTGAGACGATGCACGTCACCATAACGCAAAGGGGGAATATCCCTATTTTCCTTGGGGCTTAAACCTTGAAGCCAAGCTTTGCGGGCGTGGACGGTAAAGCGCTGACAGCCTGCATCCGACACAATACGGACGAAATTTACCATATCCTCGTAGCGATCGCGATCATCAATCCCAATGCGATGCTTGACAGTAACAGGAATATTTACCGCCTCAATCATCGCTTCCACAGCCTTTGCTACCCGTTCCGGTTGCGCCATCAGGCAAGCCCCAAAGTTACCATCTTGCACTCGACTGCTAGGGCAACCAACGTTGAGGTTAATCTCGTCGTAGCCCATATCCTCGGCAATTCGCGCACATTCCGCTAATTCTTGAGGGTTATCGCCCCCGACTTGAAGTGCTAGGGGTTTTTCTTCAGGGGAGAAACCCAGTAGATGCTCTTTGTCGCCATGTAGAATTGCCGCACTGGTGACCATCTCGGTATAGAGTAGGGTACGGCGGGTTATTTGTCGCATGAAATAGCGAAAATGGCGATCGGTGCGATCCATCATCGGCGCAACACTTAAAGGGTTACCGCTTGGGGTAAGTGTGGGTTCAGAGTGAAGTGGATTAGTCAAAATGGCTGTGCTGCGACGAGTCATGGAACGGGGTTGATATCAAAGCGATCGCGCAATTACTGCTGAAGACAGGAGATTGCTACTAGCTCCAGAGTAACAATCTTAGGGCTTACCTAACTGTCAGATGCGATTGCCTTTGGTAGTAGCAAAGCTGATCGCTAGCCAAACTGAAGCGAATGTCATGGTAAGTATTGGATGTTTGAGTTACTCTGTGCAAGTAAAGTGATGTGTTGGCTTTAGAGCCAATTCCCAACTATGACGTAGGGTGCCCAAAGGGCAGGATATCTGTAATCTGGGTCTCGCAACAGAGAAAGTTGAGCCTGCCGGAGTGCTTCAGCCTTAGTGACAGTCCTGGTAGCTAATTCGCGGTAGAACTGACTAATCAGGCGAGTACCAGACTCATCATCCACAGTCCATAACGAAGCTAGGGTACTGCGGGCTCCTGCCTGCACTGCAACCCCAGCAAGTCCTAAGGCTGCTCGTTTGTCTCCCTCCGCTGTCTCGCAGGCACTCAGAACCAATAATTCGATCGCGCCTAGTCCAGTTTCATCCTTACTCCGGAGCAAGTCCTTCAATTCGTTCACATTAATGGGTTTGTCCCACGCCAGAATAAATGTTTTCTCAGGGTCAGAACTGAACTGACCGTGAGTTGCTAGGTGAACAATGGTGAAAGGCACCGCATCGAGTTCGTTTTGCAACGCTGAGCTGGTAAACGACTGATTCAGCAGGACAAGACTTGGAACTTCAGATTTAATTTCATCCAATTCTCGATTGACATTGAGCAGTGCAATAAATCCATGACGTTGTTCTGTCAGTCCCCCTAACAGAGCTTTTAACTTTTCCTGTTTTAAAGGTTTTGGGTTGAGCAGTCGTAGTCCCGGTGTTAATGCGATCGCATATTTTTCCACCAAATAGTGTTTGCCATCATAAAGGGCAGCCATCGGCACATTCCGCAATCCACCATCCAGCACAAACACTAATGTTTTCACCTGACTCTGAGCCAAGTTTGCTTCAATGGGTCGGAGCAACCAATCATAAACTTGTTGAGCTAAAGACTTCCCTTCTGGTGTTGTGTAGGGTTTTTCCAAATTGATACGCAGTTGGGCCAAAACATCCTCCACTTTCTGCCGGGAGACCGGAATTGCATAGTGATGCAAGGGTTGCTGAGGCAAACTGAGAATAACGTCTAATCGGTCTTCTAAAATGATGGGATAAATGACTGCCGCCTCCGTCTGAGCGATTTGATCAATTGCTACTGCCTGTCCCTCTAAACAGGCTGTTCGGAAGAAGTTGTCGAGTTCTGCTAATTGTAGGGATTCAATCACGTCACGAGCTTGCTTAAGATTGGCTTGACTTGGTTCTTCCCTTACCCTGCTTTGGGAAGGCACCCCCCCTGCCCCCCCTTGGTAAGGGGGTTGCAATAGCAAATCGACAAGCTGACGATAAACAGGTTCTACACTCTCCCGAAAGGAAAACTGCACATCTCGATTAATAGCAACCAGATTCTTGCGGACAGATTGGAGGGTATTGAAGGCAACTTTATAAGCGTCAGTTGCGGGTTCAATCTCACCTTTAGCTTTGAGAATGCGTCCGAGTTGCCATTGCCACTGATAGGTAATATCCGAGGCATTCATGGCTTGAGCGAGAAGTAGAGCTTGCTCAGTAAGTTTCTGAGCATCCGACCATTGCTGAGTTTGTTCGTAAAGCTTACCCAGATTACCCTGAGCATAGGATTCTGCCCGCGAATCGCCGAGGTTCTTAGCCTGTTGGATGGCAGTAGCGAGGAGTTGGGCAATTTTTAAAGGGTCGAATTTCTCTATATCTCCCCGTTTTCCCATCTTTAAAAGGCTCTGAGCAAAGTTAATTTGGGTATAGACGGCGGTCTGACTGAGGGGTAGATTTGTAATTTGACGCTGGATGAGAGAAGCTAGAGTTTGTGCATCCGACCAGCGTTCAGCGTCTAGCAAAAGGCTCAGTTGATTGAGTTGGCTCTGAATCTGCACAGTCGGGGAAGCTGATTGGGTAGCAGCTTGTTGATAGTATGTGAGTGCAGCTTTCGTGTCCTTTTGCAGTCGTGCGGTGTTACCCAGGCTGAGGAGGGTAGCGCTGAGGTCTTGAGAGGATTGTAGTTGCTGTGCGTTCGCGTTGCGTGCGCTTCGTGCGATCGCTAAACTTTGTTCCAAAACCCGTCGAGACTGGTCTATTTCACCAATAGATTGAAGAATGTTGCCAAGGCTACGCAACCCTGTAGCCTTGATTTGAAGGTCTTGCTGGTTCTGAAGTGCTTGTTCCACACTGGCTAAGGTCTTCCGCGCTGGAAGGTAAAGCCCTAAAACTTGCTGGGCTTGGGCAAGGTTAATCAAGCTACCCATCCTGCCCTCTTCATCACCAACTTGTGCATAGCTGCTAGCTGCGCGTTGCCACGTCGTCACGGCTTGTTCGGCTTGACCTAAAGCTAATTGCAGACTTCCTTGAGTGTTCAACGCTTGGGCAAGAATTTGCGATCGGTTGGAAGTATTATTTTTGCCTTGTTCTGTGTGTAGGAGTTTCAGGCTGGATGTAATGGCTTCACTCGCCGCAGGTAATTGTCCAAGTTGCTGATAAGCTAACGACAGGTAGCTCAGTAGCATTGCCTGGTTTAGTTCATCTTTTTGGGCTTGATAAGCTTCGGCTGCCTGTCGCCAAACTTTTGCCGCCTCAGAAAACCGTTCTGCCTGATAGAGTTCTCTGCCTTGCTGTACTAACTGTGAGGTATCAGTTGTACCTTGGAGAGTAGGATTGACTGCGGGAGGATGGGCGACAAGAGTTAATCCCTCTTTACTTGAAAACTGCGAATTTGTCAAAACAGAACCTAATTCTGCTCTACTCTGGCTCAACCCGATGCCTAGCGCCAGACTTGCTGCTAAGAACCCATACGTCAGAACAGATAAACCTCTGCGAAAAAAGACAGACCGTTTTCTTGCCATGCTCTCCTCCTCAAAATATACAGACATGGAGTGCACCAGACACAGTTATAAGCTGCTCTTGCTTTATTTTGCATATCTAGCGTTTCTCGAATAACTTAAGATACATCACAAAACCTTTGCTATCGGTTTACTGACTGCTGTTGCTGTATTTCATCTATTTGAGAACCTCT
>NZ_DATNPA010000603.1:0-30626 GCF_036703385.1 Allocoleopsis sp.
AGTGTACGCGCTCCAGTGTAAAAGAAATAGAATTGGAGAATGTGCCGAAGAGCCTTGATGAAGCCCTCCAATATGATGAGACGGCAAAAGATGGTCAGCGACGCATGAGCACGCCAAAAGGCGGAACCAACAATTCTTTTCAACATGCGGGCAGTTTTCATGGGCAGGGAAGTCCGGACAGGGATAAATTCCAGCGAGACATGGAGCAATACTGGTATGCGATTGATCGCGGATTGCAAAAATATCTGCACAACAAACGCGCACCTTTAGTACTAGCAGGAGTCGAGCATCTTTTTCCGGGTTACCGACAGGCAAATAGCTACCAGCATCTAGTCGAGGAAGGCATTGCGGGGAATCCTGAACTACTGAAGCCAGAAGAGCTACAAGCCAAAGCCTGGGAGATTGTGGAACCCTTATTTTTAAAGGAACAGCAAGAAGCGATCGAACACTACAAAGAACTGACAGCAACTGAACGCACCTCCACTGACCTCAAAGAGGTGATTCCAGCCGCCTACTATGGTCGAGTTGAGCAATTGTTTGTTGCCGTTGGTGTACAACAGTGGGGCATCTTTAATCCCGGTATCAGTACCAGTACAATTGATGTACATTCTGAGCCGGAACTAGGTGATGAGGATTTATTAGATGCAGCGGCGGTACACACAATTGTCAACGGTGGAACTGTCTATGCAGTAGAGCCCGATCAAGTTCCTGATGAGGCACCTTTAGCTGCTGTATTTCGCTATTAGACATCTTGAAGAGCCTTCCTTTTCAACTTCACCCTAATTCGTCATTAAAGACGGGTCAGAAGTCCCGACAAGAGCGAAGGTTGCCCACGTTCAGGTGGGGTTAAATTCCCATCTGAACGTTAATTACGAATTACGAATTACGCATTTTTAAGTCAGCAAGCGATCGAATTCCTGTTTAACAATCCGATAACATTCACAGGAGGTGGCTTCTAACCCAAGGCGATCGCAAATCTTCATCCTGCCCCGACTATAGCGGATTAGCCCCGCTTTTTGCAGAATAGCGGCAACCACACTCACACTGGCACGGCGCACTCCCAGCATTTGGGAGAGGAATTCCTGCGTCAGGGCAAACTCATCTGACCCTACCCGATCTTGGCACAGCAGCAACCAACGGCAACATCGCTTTTCTACCGAATGCAGGCGATTGCAGGCAACCGATTGCGAAATCAGATTCATCAGCGCCTGGGTGTAGTGTAACAGGAAGTTGTAAAGTGGGCTCGCTGGAGTGACCTCGCGTTTGAACACATCCGCCTTCATCCGCAGGGCATCACCAACAATTTGCGTGACAGCCTGACCAATCATTCTATCGGTTCCCAGCAATACGGGGATGCCAACCATTCCTTCATTGCCTACGGTAGCGGCTTCGACTGTCCCGCCGTCTTCGGTGAAGTTGACTAAAGAAATAATGCCGCTGTTAGGAAAATAGACGTACTCGATGGGTTCGTTAGGTGCGTATATGATTTGCTTAAGAGGGAGGGAAACTGTCTCCAGGTAAGGAAGGAGGCGTTCGTATTCTGAGCTAGGTAAGGCGGAGAGAAGTCGGTTTTTAATCTGCTTATGAGGGGTTTGAGACATTGAGAGCAAGAATGTTGAGTTCGTCGTCTAGACCTGACAACTGAACTCTATGGACACGGTCTATCAAACTTTGATGTTAGAAATCAGCTCAATGGTCTGTCTGTCCGATACCGTACTCAGGTTAACTAAGCAAGCGGTCGTATTCCTGCTTAATCACCTGATAGCATTCGCAGGAGCCAGACTCTAAACCTTTTCGGTCGATTATTACCATTTTGCCCCGATGATAGCGGATTAACCCTGCTTTCTGAAGAAAAGCAGCCACCTCACTGACACTGGCGCGACGCACCCCTAGCATGTGGGCAAGGAACTCCTGAGTCATGGGAAACTCATTTGAAGAAACGCGATCGCGTGTCTGTAGTAGCCAGCGGCAGCATCGCTCTTCCACCGAATGCAGTCGGTTACAGGCAACGGATTGAGACATCTGGCTCATCAACGCTTGTGTGTAGCGCAGCAGTAGATTATGAGTAGAGCTACCTGGGATGACCTGGTTTTTGAAGACATCGACTTTCATTCGCATAGCATCACCCGGAACCTGAACCAACGTCTCAGCCGGAGTGCAATCGGCTCCCAGCAATACAGGAATACCAACCATACCTTCATTGCCCACTGTTGCTATTTCAACTGTGCCGCCATCTTCCATAACATTGAGCACAGAAACAACGCCACTATTGGGAAAATAGACGTGTTCAATCAGTGCATGGGATTGGTATAGATATTTCTTAAAAGGCAGAGAGACGGGTTCCAAGTGAGGCAGGAGACGTTTGTATTCCTCTCTTGGCAAAGCAGCAACAATCCTATTGCCAACGACATTCGGAGAAACTGGGTACACGGACTGTCCTGAGCTGAATTTATTCATTAGCTCAAGTAGACAACCGAGGGTATCAGCCAGAAAACTCCTTGCAGGATGAATTGATTGTAAAGAAGTTATGTATAGTAAATTACATCCCAGCGTCCAGCATGAACAAGAATAATCTGTACGCTATAGGACAGACAGATAATTAGCCAAACTATAACGTAGAGACAGCGAAAGCATAAAGGTGCTTACTGAATGGGTGGTACACAGCTGATGCAAAACCATCAAAAAACAATAATTTCTCAGCGAACAAAAAACCTAATTGAAAAGCTTCTGTTCGGGAAACTTTCTTTGGCAGAGATTGCTAAGGTTACAGGAATTTCAGAGCAATGGCTACGGAAATATGTGAATGAAAACTACGATTTTATCCCTGAATAAGTACTGTCTATAAAAAAGAGTTCAATTAAGCATTACATCATTAAGCCGACAGTATCGTCAAGCTAAATAAAGGCTTGATTTAGGTTTTTTTTGCATTTTTAGCCAAAATAACTGATATAACTATCCAAAGATATATTCTCTTCTTCGGTATATAGCGTTTCTCGATTGGGTAAGGTACACCCTGAATACCAAGGACTTTGCTCTCAAGAAACTCTGCGTACCTCATTCAACTGACAACCGATATATTATAGTTTTTTATCTTTCCTATATTAAATACTAATCGAATTCAACCAAAAACTAATTTATGCCCAGAGATTGAGTTCTTTATAGCTAATAATCTCTAAATTAAATCACAGATAAGAGATAAGGTCGCGCTGAAACAGGAGAGAGGAAGTCTCTAGGTTTACAGCGTCATTATTAATCTCAACGTTTGCTTAGTGTCCAATTCCTTCAACGGAACTCCTAGGGCTTAAATGGAGCTAAATTTTGAACTTTCATTTAATCAATTAGTCACTGCGTATACCCATGAAATTGTTCAATTCTGAAGTCATTGAGGCTCTTCAAGGCTTGAGGAATTAGAGGCGGCAAGCCCTGATTGGACGGGTACTCAGCAATCGTTGATTCTAACCAAATACAAATATTAGTTTTCCCCGAAACTTAACCTATGTACATCGCAACACTCTGGCCCGGTAAAGTCTATCCTTTAGGTGCAACCTGGGATGGCAAAGGCACAAACTTCGCTCTGTTTAGTGAAAACGCAACAGGAGTCGAGCTTTGTTTATTTGATAAGGATGATGAGGAGACACGCCTAGAGCTGACTGAGGTCAGCAACTTCGTCTGGCACGGCTATGTGCCGGGAGTAGGGCCGGGTCAACGCTACGGATACCGAGTGCATGGCCCTTATGCACCTGAGGAGGGTCATCGCTTCAACCCGAACAAACTGCTAATTGACCCCTATGCAAAGGCAATTGATGGCGATATTGGCAATGGGCCAGAACTGTTTGGTTACTCTTGGGAGGCTCCGGAAGAAGACCTATCTTTTTCTGATCTAGATAGCGCCCATCTGATGCCCAAGTGTGTTGTCATCGATCAGTCCTTTGATTGGGGCGATGACCAGCTGCTGAAAACACCGTGGCACGAAACGGTCATTTATGAAACCCACGTCAAGGGTTTTACTAAGCAGCACCCGGATATCCCGGAAGAGTTGCAGGGTACCTATGCCGGACTTGCCCATCCAGCCGCGATCGAGCATCTCCAGGCGATCGGAATTACAGCGGTTGAACTTCTACCCGTGCATCACTTCCTCGCCCGTCCCGGACATCTGGTTGATAAGGGGCTAAGCAATTACTGGGGCTACGATTCCATCAACTATCTTGCCCCCTACTCCGGTTACAGTGCAGACAAAGTGCCGGGGGGACAGGTCAAAGAGTTCAAGGAGATGGTCAAGGCGTTGCACTTTGCCGGGATCGAAGTGATTCTGGATGTGGTCTACAACCACACCGGAGAAGGCTCTCACATGGGCCCAACTCTGTCGCTTCGAGGCATCGATAATGCCATTTACTACCGTCTGGTAGAAGATGATCCCCGTTACTACATGGACTTCACAGGCTGCGGGAATTCTCTAAACGTGCGCCAAGCCCAAGTCTTGAAGTTAATCATGGATAGTCTCCGCTATTGGGTGACGGAGATGCATGTCGATGGCTTCCGCTTCGATCTGGCTTCGGCGCTGGCGCGAGAGCTATTTGAAGTTGATAATCTCTCAGCTTTCTTTGACATCATTCACCAAGACCCGGTGCTGGCGGATGTGAAGCTGATTGCTGAACCCTGGGATGTTGGCGAAGGGGGCTATCAAGTGGGAAACTTCCCGGTTCTTTGGTCGGAGTGGAATGGCAGGTATCGCGATACGGTGCGGGACTTCTGGCGCGGTGAGGAGAGTGGATTAGGGCAATTTGCTTACTGTTTCACCGGCAGCCCCGACCTATATCAGATTAATGGGCGCAGGCCGAATGCGAGTATCAACTTCCTCACCGCCCACGATGGTTTCACTCTGAACGACCTGGTTAGCTACAACGAGAAGCACAATGAGGCGAACGGGGAAAACAGTCAGGATGGGGAAAGTCACAACCGATCTTGGAATTGTGGGGCGGAAGGTGAAACGGACGACCCCGAAGTGATGCGGTTGCGGGAACAGCAGCGGCGGAACTTCATCGCCACCCTGATGCTGTCCCAAGGCATCCCCATGTTGCTAGGGGGAGATGAAATGGGGCGCACCCAACGGGGCAACAACAATGGCTACTGCCAGGATAATGAACTCTCCTGGTTTGATTGGAACTTGCCTAAGGGAAATGCCGAACTGCTGAAGTTTACCAGTGAGCTAATCTACCTCCGCCGCCAGCATCCGGTATTTCGGCGGCGCAAGTGGTTTCAAGGTCGAGCGATTCACGGTTCAGGCATCAGTGATATCGGTTGGTTTAATGCCGATGGCGGTGAGATGACGGATGAGCAGTGGGAAGTTGGTTATGCCAAGACGCTTGCAGTTTTCTTAAATGGACAAGAGATTCCCGCACGGGGTCCGAAAGGGGAGCGCATTGTGGATGATGATTTTCTCCTGTTCTTTAACGCCCATTATGAAATGGTGGAGTTTACTCTACCCGAAGGGTTGCGGAATAAGGAGTGGGCAATTGTGATTGACACCAAGGAACCTCGCTTCATCCAAGGGGGGAATGTTTTCACCGACACTCAAGCTGTTCCTGTTACAGAGCGATCGCTCGTCGTGCTACGCCGTGTAGGATGACCCAGTAGGGCAGGCTTCTTGAATCATACCAATGCTACACAAGCGGTCTGCCCTACAAACCGCCGTTAAATTAAAGTTCAATGTATCACTATTAACAAACCTATTTAACTCAAGGTTCTGTCGTCAGGTATAAGAAAACAATCATCAGCGGACGTTAAGCTAGAGTATGCAGAGGTGCATAATTGTCGTGCAGCTTCTTACTTATATACATACACGGGGCGATCGCAGTTTTCGAGACCTGCATCGCCCCTTCAATTATGATAAATATCTTGGTTGTTCAGGCTCATAGCTAGTAAAGTAAACGTCAACAATCCTAGATAGCAAACGTTGACTACTGCCACAAAGGATGAATCAAGTCTTTAGAACACTTACTAGCTGGACTGCAACCATTACTCTACTTTCCTTAGTAGCGGCTTGTTCTGCCCCGAAGCCGCCGCAGGAGACGGCTCAATCAACAGCTACTCCCACTCAAAACTCGGATAACAATTCAGCTCAAGAGTCTACACTAAAGCCTTCACCCCTGCCTCTGGCAAAAATCACTTACAACACTGGGGAGGTCGTCTCTGTTAAAGATAAAAACCTCAATTTGCAATTTACGGTTAACGGAACCCGCGAACATCCAGGAAAAGGTGTAATCCAGCCCAATCCAGGCAATAAATGGATCGTTGCATCCACCACAATTGCTAACAAAGGGCAGCAAACCCAAACTATTTCGGTTGTATCCTTTGAACTGATTGATAGTAAAAATAATCAATATGAAGTAGCTCTCCTGGCAGGCGCTTTAGAAGATATAAAAAGCCCTACAGGAAAAATCAAGCCAGGTGATGAGCAGCGCGGTGAGATAGCGTTTGAAGTTCCAGAAGGTACTCAAGGACTGAAACTACTTTTTCAACCCAACCGAAACGCTTGCGAAGCACTTGCTTCAAAGCCGAAGGCATCAGAAACACTCAATTGTGAACCAGTTGCGGTCAAGCTCAAATAACCAGCTTTTTACCCCTGATCCAGTATTGAGTTCCCTGGAATATACAGATATGAAGCCTCAACTCGGCTGATTTTTAACAAACGAGAAGGGAGAACTGCGATGAGAAACTTAATCCTTGTGACATTGGTTTTGGGAAGTCTTGCTGCTGGATGCCAGAGTGGAGATTTGACCCGGACATCGAAGGTTGGTAGCACTTCCCCCATGCTAAATGCGATCGCTTCGCCTGCGAGTGCCGAAACTCTACCGTCGTTGAGCCAGTTTCAGGCTCAACCGTCTGCTACCAACCAGAGTCCGGTGGCGGCAGCTCCAAAGAGCTTGGCTGAGGCACAGCAGAGTTGTAATATTACTGCCTTTGTCATCGATAAAGACCCAAAAGGTGTGAAGGTACGATCTGGGGCGGGTGAGAATCACAAGATTATTGGGAATTTGCCCACCACAACGATTGGTGTCATTGTCGATATTACAGGTTCTAAAGGGAACTGGGTGCAACTCTCCAAAGCGGAAAGCCCTGACAAAGTGGAATTCCAGGGAACCGGTTGGGTTTACTCTCAATTGTTGGGTACCAGTACTCGTGGTTATGGGACTAAAGGCGTCTCCGTCTACAAGAGTGCGAATAATCAAAGTTCGGTCATGGGACGTATCCCACCCGAAACAGGTGTCAAACTTTTAGGGTGTAGCCAATCTTGGGCTTTGGTTGAATATGAAGGGCTAAAAGGATGGATTCAACCGGAAGCTCAGTGTGGTAATCCCTTATCAACCTGCCCGTAATCCAGTGATTTTTAGTCGTCCTTGTGAGAACTAGAACGCGATGTTGAGTTGTTTCAGCCAACTGATAGAGCCATTGTCTTATAGAACCCATTTGGGATCTATGCTCTTGCTAAGCGCTTGAGCATCAGTCTGATGAAACAGCAATTAAGTTTGGCATTAGCATGGTCGAGCGCTTTATCCTATTCCCCTTTGGTACCATCCTTTTCGCTTTAAACTGTAGACAGGCTACAGGGGAAGCATTCCATGTCGTTGAGTGAAGCGAAAAGATTGTATAACCAAGGACGCCAAAAATTAGCTACTGGGGATTGGCAGGGAGCAGTTAATAAGTTCAAGAAGGCTTTGCAGTTTCATCCCAACTACTACCAAGCGCTTTTGGGGCTTGGCGATGTCATGCAGAATTTAACACGCTCTGAAGAAGCGATTGCTTACTACAATAAGGTGCTAGCAATCAAACCTAACCATCACCAATCATTGCATAGCCGTGCGAATGCATTGTGTGGATTGAACCGCAACGAGGAGGCGCTTGCCAGCTATGATAAAGCTCAAAAAGCTAATCCCAGATGCGCCAATGGTTGGAATCACTGGGGGGCTCTATTGTGTGAACTTGGACGATACGAAGAGGCACTTAATTGCTACAACCGAGCGTTGCGTATCAAGTCTAACGAATACGAGATCTGGTTTGACGAATACGAGATCTGGCTCCAGCGTGGGCGAGTTTTGTTGCAGTTGAAGCGTTACGAGGAGGCACTTGTCAGCTACAACAAAGCCATTGAAATTAAGCCGGATAACTTTTACGCTTGGTATGGTAATGGGACTGCATTATTTTATCTGAATCGTTACGAGGAAGCACTGATAAGCTATGACAGAGCAATTGAAATCAAATTTGACAACCTTGATGCCTGGTCTAGCCGAGGCTCTGCACTACGCAAGTTAGGACATTACGAAGAAGCACTTGCCAGTTACAGCAAGGTATTTGAGCTTGATCCAAATTACGTTGATGCCTGGTTTAAGCAAGGGTTAACCCTGCATAATATGGGGCATTATGAGGATGCGATCGCTAGCTACGACAGAGCGATTGAAATCCAGCCAGAACAATTTAATGCTTGGAACAATCGAGGGTCTTCCTTTGTGAGTCTTGATCGACATGAAGAGGCTCTAACATCATTCATTCAGGCTTCTAAGTTTGACCCTCAACAAACTACCGCATGGAATGGACAAGGTGGTGCGCTGTTGGCTCTAGGGCTTTACAGTGAAGCGCAAGCAGCCTTTGAGCATTCACTCAGTATCAATCCCGATGACCCCCTAGTATGGATTGACAAAGGACTAGTACTACACAAGCAAAGATTCTTTTCTGAGGCCATTGCTGCCTATGAGCAAGCGCTAAAACTCGATGACCACCTTCGCTCAGCATTAGTAAATCGAGGAAACGCAATCTGGGACTCTAAAGGCTTTGAGAAAGCTTTAGAAAAGTGGGATGAAGCTTTTCAACAACTCCGACCAGATGCGCCGAGATATGCAGAAGTGTGTGGAGCTTTGTATCACCAGAAAGGATTGGCTCACTACCAGGAAGGGCGAAAGCGGGAGAATTGCTGCAATTTTTGGAGTAAAGCAGCTAGCCTTTACCAGATGGCACTGCGGAATTTTGACGAGCCAGAGCTAAGGGAAGATTACCTGAACACTCTGCAACACCTCATCAAGGCTCTTCTGGGTTTAGGACGGACTGAAGAAGCAGATGAACTCCTGCGGCGAGGGGCAGATTACCTCCAACGCCTGCTGCATGAAACACCTAGTCCCGGCAAACGCAAGCTCTTAGCCTTGAAATTTGCAAGCTTCAATCAGTTGACTGTTGACAGATATGTACAAACAGGTCAACTCAAACAAGCTCTAAAAACTGCCGAAGAAGGAAAAAATGCTTGCCTCACCTGGCTACTCTATGCCTGGAGTGACGAAATTACTAGCCCCAACTACGAGACAATCCAACAACTCCTCACTCCCACTACCGCAATTGTCTACTGGCACCTCAGCCCTGCTGCCTTCACAACCTTTATCCTTAAACCCGGTGAACCTGCTCCTATCCTCATCACTACGCCTACATTTCAATCTGAACTACCTAAATCCCTACAACGCCTGCTACAGTTTGAAGCCTGGATGCAAGACTGGGATCGGCAGTACCAGGATTATCGCAACAAAGGCAAAAAACAGCGCAACACAGACCACTCCTGGCGTCAGGATATGCAGCAACGGTTATTTGAGCGGCAGGAGGAACCAGGCAACCTCAAAGACATTCTCAACATAGAGGCAATTGAACAACACCTTGCAGGCATTACCCAACTCATCCTCATCCCCCACCGCGACTTGCACCGCTTCCCACTCCATGCGCTGTTTTCTCCCAACTTTACGATTACCTACCTCCCCAGCGCTCAAGTCGGCATTAGCCTCCAGCAACGACAACCTAGTTCTACCAGTCGTTTGCTCAGTATCGAAAACCCAGACGGTACTCTAGGATTTGCGCGAGTGGAAGCCGAGGGAATCTATCAGTGCTTTAGCCAGCTTGAATCCATCCAGGAAAATCATGCCACCAAAAAGCAGGTAGAAGTAACATTAAACGGTGATTTTAGTGTCTTTCACTTTGCCGGACACGCAGAACACGTTCCTTCCGATCCTCGGAAATCAAGGCTGATTCTGGCACATCAGAGTGATGCAACTTCAGGTGACATCAAAACACCCACCTCAAATGACCTGACCCTAGAAGACCTCTGCAAACCCGATCAGCACGACTTCTCTAGTTATCACCTAATCGCTCTCTCCGCCTGCGAAACGGCACTGACAAACAACCAAAGCATCACAACTGAATATGTCGGCTTGGTCAGTGGGTTCCTCCGGAATGGTGCAGCTCAAGTTGTCAGTACCTTGTGGACAGTTGAGTCAGCTGCAAGTGCCTTCGTCATGATTGAATTTTACCGACGGCGGCAACTCCATAAATCCGATGCCGCCGCACTAGCAGAAGCCGTAGATTGGCTCAAAAATCTCACAGTAGCGGACTTGAAGAACTGGTGCGATCGCTTTTTAGCTCAACTTCCTGCTGATCTGCCCGAAGAGCGGAAGGAAACAATAGAGCGAACCCTGGAAACAGACCTTGTTCGCTGGGATACTATAGAGTCAGAGAAGATATACAGCGACCCCTATTACTGGGCAGCCTTTGCAATCTCAGGTAGGTTTTCTTGATGAATTACGAAGATACGCTAACGCTCAATGCTTTTTTAGCTGCGATCGCACGCTTGCAGAAACCGTTGCCTGAAGGTTTGCTGCGTCAGCTTGGTGAGATTGAGCAGAACCTACCGAGATCGGTATATAAACTGCACAAATTAGCTAAGCAGTTTGAGCCGCTCCATCGCGAGTACATTGCGGCTTTACGTGACCAACCCAGTGAAGGTGAGCGTCTTAAGTTCTCGACTGCTGACACGTTCAGTGAGGCAGATCAATTGCTCCTCCAACTCCGCTATCAAATTGCCCTCCTGCGAGACGACGAGCTTGATGAAGCGGAAATGACTGATGAGGAACTATGGCAGTGGCAAGACTCTCCTGAGGCAGAGTTGGCTGAGCAGCAGTGGATAGAATCGTTTGCTAATTCTCAGGATGTACTTGCCCAACTAGCGGATGAAGCTTTAGAGGAATTTCGGCAGGGACGTACTCAACCTTTGAACCTTTAGGAAGCTAGTGGATGAAATCGGTAGCCACTAGACGCTTTTGGGAAGCGTTTGCTCAACTTCCTCCACCTATACAGAATCTAGCCAGGAGAATTTATCGACGCTGGAAGAAGGAGCCTTACCATCCAAGCTTGCACTTCAAAGTAGTAATTCCTGAAAAGTCGATCTACTCAGTACGAATAGGCGCTTACTGGCGCGTACTGGGTCGAAAAGAAGAAAACTGGATTATTTGGTTTTGGATCGGTTCCCATGAAGATTACAACAAACTAGTGGCTCAACTACGAAGGAAGTAGTGTGCTACGTTTAACTTAACTACAGACCAGACAATTTGTCAGCTTTGATGCCAAATAATGAACTTAACAAATTTCTGGGAATTGCCACCTTTGAGAGTTCATGGACTACGAAGACGCCGCAACACTCAATGCTTTTCTTGCGGCTGCTACCCGCTTAAAGCATCCTCTTCCTGGGAATTTGCAGCATCGGCTGGATAAAATTGCCGAGCAGTTTCCAGACTCCATTTACAAGCTGCATGATTTTGCCAAGCAGTACGAACCCCTGAAATACGAGTATATTGCTGTCTTGCAAGAACTCCCTAGGGAAGGGACACGGCTCAAATTTGCCGAATCTCAGCCGACAGAACCACCATCCCAAGAACCCACTGTTAGCTGGGAAGAGGTTGAGCAACAGTTGGGAACTTATTTCAAAGACATGGCGCTGGATTTGATTGAGCGATCGCATCCAGATTATGACCGCAAAATAGCTGAAGCACTCGAATCAGCTCTAGTCGATATGAAAAGCTCTCCTGGAATGACTTCTGAAGAATTTAATGACTGGCTCACCCAAGTTTTTGAGAGTTCCGACGAGGAACTTTGAGCGATCGCTAAGACGGCTGATTAAACGCTACAAAGGTAGTAAGGAAAAACAAGCCTTCATAGTGTTTATCTCTCAACTTGTGGATGAGCTGTGCAACGAACCTCACCCCTCGAACTCCGCTTTTGAGCCAATACCAGGAAAGATGGTTTTGTCGGAAGAGTTGGAGTTTCGCAAACTTCGGTTTGCTATTCCAGGTTTAAGGGGAGCATCTGGGCAGGGTCGGCTGATGTATTTGATAAATTCCACACAGCATAAAATTATTCTAGTGTGGATTTATAGCCACGAGGAATTTGAAGGCCGTCCAGATGACAAGAGCTTAAAGGTTTCTTTACAAGATGCGATCGCTTTTCTAGGAGAGGAAGCTAATTCCCCTACTGATGTAAAGGAGCAATGACTAACTGGATGGCGATTAGCTATGAGCAAGCTGGAGTACGGCATTTTTGTTGAATTTTACCCCGTTCTCAGAGATCCCAAATGGGTTCTATAGAGAATTGGCAGCTTACAAGCTTCTAAAATAATTAAGGATTCAGGATGGGGGCTAAATCTAGGACGAATCCAGGCAGCACGTCTTCGCCGGAAAGAGTAGGCGGTTCGTCCAAGGAAAAATTGAGCGTTTCGACCTCAACCGCAAGTCGATAGATTTCCACTAAGGGCGTCTGGGGGTCAATCAGCCACCCCAAGCGAGCACCGTTAGTCCGGTACTCACGCATTTTTGAGCGCAATTGCTCCAGAGAATCTGTCTCAGAACGCAGTTCGACCACAAAATCTGGGCAGAGGGGAGGGAAGCGTTTCCTATCATCACGAGATAAGGCTTCCCATCGTTCGCGCAGCACCCAGGAGGCATCGGGACAACGTTTGGCACCATTGGGTAATCGAAACTCAGTAGAGGAGTCAAAGACTTTTCCCAGCTTTGTCTGACGATTCCACAAACCGAGTTGTAGGTTGAGATCCGAATTTCTGATGCCGCTTTCTCCACCAGTTGGGGGCATAATAATCAATTCTCCATTAGCTGTGAATTCCAACCGCCTCTCCTCATTAGCCACACACAACTGATAAAATTGCTCGTCTGTCAGACCAACAGCGGGGGGTACATTCAGCGTCAGAGTTTCCATCGGTGATGTTCTGCCAACAGGGTTAATTTTATTATGGACGAAGGACTCGGCTGCGTTGCACTGTGTGACGTTACGGTAGATTTCCGAATCACTCAGCGTCAGGCTCCATTAAGGCTTCGCTACAGTGACAATAGGCTTGCCGCTCTGCTCCTACACTGAATATGATGAGAGTTTTTGCCCCTATTCCTGCACCTTGGCGTCACTGGTTTGCTGTCATGCTAGTTATGTTAAGCGCGATCGCACTTTCCTCGTGTAGATTAGCAGAGTACAAAACTCAGGCCGCACAGGTGCCGCGATTCAATGGCTAACTTGTTAATAACTCACAACAGAGTGAAATCACTATACTAAACGCTAAAAAAGCCTTCTTTTTTCCTGATATGCTCTCGACTCTCTTCTCAACCCTTACTCGCTGTCGTTGGTTCATCATTTCACTCAGCTCTATTTTGGCGATCGCACTAACTGGCTGCAACCCAACCAAGCTTAAAACCGCAGCGGCTCAAGTCCCACAAATCGTTGTCGCCGTTCTGAGTGAACCTTCAACCTTTAACTATGCCCTAAATCAGTCAGCCTACAGTGTTTTTGGTTTCATCTACGATGGATTAATCAATGAGAATCCTCTAACGAGTAAACTAGAGCCTGCTTTAGCGGAGTCCTGGACAGAAGACAAGCAGCGGATTGTCGTTACCTTGCGCGAGGGATTGAAGTGGTCAGATGGGCAACCTCTTACAGCTGACGATGTTGTCTTTACTTACAACGAAATATACCTCAATCCGAAAATTCCCGCACCGACTCAAGATGCTTTAAAAATTGGTCAAAGCCGTGCGTTTCCCACTATCAAAAAACTCGATGATCGGCGAATTGAATTCACAGTACCAGAACCGTTTGCTCCGTTCCTAAGATATGTGGGTGGTATCCCTATTTTGCCAGCCCATGCTCTTCAGGAATCTGTCCGCACCACGGGTTCAGATGGAAAACTTCAGTTTCTCTCAACTTGGGGAACCGAAACCGATCCTAAAAAAATCGTTGGTAACGGTCCCTATGTGATGGAAAGCTACATTCCTAGCCAGCGAGTAATCTTCCGGCGCAACCCTTACTACTGGCGCAAAGATACTCAAGGAAATCCACTGCCTTATATTGATCGGATTGTTTGGCAAATTATTGAAAATACTGACACTCAGTTAATTAGTTTTCGTTCTGGTCAGTTGGATGATTTGGAAGTCGCACCTGAGGCTTTTAGTTTGCTCAAGCAAGAGGCTAAACGAGTTGGCTTTAAAATCTATAACGGTGGGATAGATACAAGCACAACATTTCTGTGTTTCAATCTGAATAAAGCCAAAAATGCTAAGAATCAACCCCTGGTAGATCCAATCAAATCTCGCTGGTTCAATACTAAAGAATTTAAGCAGGCTGTTGCTTATGCCATTGACCGCGAAACAATGAAAACCAATGTTTTTCGGGGATTGGGCGAACTTCAATATTCATTTGTTTATCCGGCAAGCCCATTCTACCTCTCACCCAAAGAAGGTTTAAAGGTTTATAACTACGACCCAGAAAAATCTAAGCAATTATTGTTAGGATCTGGATTTAAATATAACGCGCAAAACCAACTGATGGATGCTGAAGGACATCCCGTAAGATTTACGATCCTAACCAATTCGGAACGTAAAGTCAGAGGAGATATGGCAGCGCAGATCCAACGAGACCTCAGTAAAATTGGCATACAAGTCGATCTGCAAATTCTCAGCTTTAACGCTTACCTGTCAAAACTTAAAAATACACAGGATTGGGACAGTTATCTGGGAGGATTTGCTGGAGGAGGTATTGAACCTCATAGTGCTAGTAATATTTGGACGATCGCAGGAAGCTCACACGCCTTTAATCAAGGACCCAAACCAGGCTCTCCTCCTATAACTGGGTGGGAAGTTTCTGATTGGGAGAAGGAAATTGACCGCCTTTACACGCAAGGTGTACAGGAGTTGGATGAGAAAAAGCGCAAGGCGATTTATGCCGAATATCAAAAAATTGCGGCTGAACAGTTACCCTTCATTCACTTGGTAGAACGGCTGAATCTGGAAGCCGTGCGCGATCGCTTTCAAGGCATTCAATACACCGCTTTAGGCGGCCCATTCTGGAACCTGTATGAACTCAAGGTGACTGATTAAATATGGAAACATAATAACTTAAGACTTACGCAAAGCCTCTATCTGTAGGGTGTGTTAGCGAAGCGTAACGCACCAACAGAGGTCTATGTGTAGTAGTTGCGTAAGCCCTAGCCTGAAAGCTGACATTCCCTGGGATAGCCTTGCCCGAAAGAGCAGCCTATAAATGAAAACACGGCATTAATTTCTGTAGAAAATTTCTGTAGAATGACCCAACCTGAAGCCTTACAATCCTTGCTAGAATCCGTTGCCGCTGGTCAAGTCAGCCCTGCAACGGCTCTTGATAAACTGAAGAATTTTACCTATGAATCAGTGGGTGATTTTGCCAAAGTTGACCACCATCGCACATTGAGAACTGGCTTCCCCGAAGTGATTTGGGGCCCAGGCAAAACACCCGACCAAATTGCTCAGATTATGGAGGCGATGCGGCTACATAATCCAGTGGTGATGGCAACACGAATTGCTCCAGATGTGTTTACCCAGTTGCAAGAAAAAATCCCTGATGTTCAATATTACTCAACGGCTCGAATCTGTGCGTTAGCACCTGCCGCACCTAAACCCACTCATTCGGGACTGATTACTCTCATCTCTGCCGGAACCTCTGACTTACCCGTCGCAGAAGAAGCGGCTGTCACTGCTGAACTTTGCGGGTTTCAAGTGCAGCGCCTCTGGGATGTTGGGGTTGCAGGTATCCACCGCTTGCTGAATAATCGAGAAGCGATCGCACAAGCGGATGTCTTGATTGTCGTGGCTGGGATGGAGGGCGCATTACCCAGCGTTGTGGCTGGGTTAGCCGATTGTCCGGTGATTGCAGTCCCCACCAGCGTGGGTTACGGGGCAAGTTTCGGTGGTCTTGCCCCCCTCTTGACAATGTTGAATTCTTGTGCTGCGGGTATAGGAGTTGTCAATATTGATAATGGCTTTGGTGCGGCTATCCTCGCGGGACAAATCCTGAGGACAGCCCACAAGTTGCAACTTCGTACATCAAGTTAGAACACGATAGTCCAACCCTGCTTCTTCGCCTCTTCCTTGGTGTAAGAAACGCCGTCAATCTTAATCCCTTTAGCATCGAGAAGGGTGATAATCCCGCCATCATTAGACAGCTGGACATCAGCTTCACTCAGCGGTACTCTCATAACAGCACCCGGCTCGATAGTTCCTTTGAGGGTATGTTTATGCTTTAAGCGATCGGCTAACGCCCAACCGGTCAAATCTACTGATGCAGGCGAGGCATTCAGTAAAGTTACGGACTCCTTACCGGGGTCTTCACCTGTCGGATTGACCAAAGCGGCGATGATTCTCACCTGTGCCGCTACCGCAGGAGTAGTCGGATCTGAAGGCAGTGGCGGCTTATCAGGAGTGGTTCCCAAGGGGTTGCCCGTCACATCATCAGTATGGAACGACTGTGACTGGAACGCAAAGAAAGCCGCAACCCACTGATTCCGTTCTGGAAAGTGAATCAACAGCCCCCCATCTTGATAAATCCCGTTATCCTTTTGAAACTGACCTGAACTTCCCTGATTCATGTGCATGTCATGAACCCCATTCCCAGGACGGAAGCCGAAAATCTTATCCGCTTTATCCTCTGGCCCCCATTTTTCACCGAAGGCATACACAACGGCTTGGTCAGAGTTAATCGCCCGTTGGATGTATAAATCAATCAGTTCATTCAGGTCATTGTCTGGCCCAGGCATGTTGAAGGGTAACGGTTTCATCTGGGTAACATCGAAGAGATTCCCTCGGATGTAGTCCAACGCCAAGTCTCCTGGCTTGCTCGGCAGTGGATGAAAACCTAAATCTAACGAAGTCAGCTTGTCAGTAATCGGGTGCTGAAACTTATCGTCTACGAAGTACAACAAATCGACAGGTGCCTGAACTGACTTAACATTGATCGCAAGGCGGTAGCTCTGCTGATTGTCTTTGACATGCACTTGATAATGTGGGCTTTTGTCATCATTTTCCATCTTGCCAGCCACAGCCTGACCTTTCAAAACACCATAATTTTTGATGGACATTTGCTTTTGTCTCCTTGGGTTAATTAATTGACTCAATTCGGTCATGAGCCTGCTAACAAGTCAGCCTCTAGGTGTAGGCTGTGTTAGCGTAGCGTAACGCGGTGCAGCTCCGTAAGTCTTGAGTCCTGCTACGAGGTCGGCCAATTATATAGTTAGCTAGAAATTTGGTGGCAGAGCACTATCTTCCTTGGCAAAAACCCCTCTCCAATTTAACTCCAGGGGCGCGTGGCTCAGCCTTTAGCTACGGCTGAGTCACTTTTTCTTAGTCTAAACTCCCATACCAAATCTGCCTTGTATACCCCCTTCTTCTCCACCACTCCCCCTCCAGGTCTCGGCTCAGGTCGAGTGTAAATTTAATTACTTATATTCTTGGGCTTCTTTCTCTTTGATTTCATCCCAATTAAGATAGGTATTTTTGAAATGACGGAAGATTTCTTGATAAATTTGGCTCCTCACGCGATCGCCCCGTTTTCCATCTTCCAATTTTATATCATCGACAAAAAAGTTAATGTTCAATTCGATATAATAAGAAGATTCCTCCTCATGATTCATTCCTACCATACTGATTTTCGGTTCTTGCCATTTTTTTCGCGGCGCTTTCACTTTTTCTTTGAGCCATTTAATGAAGTCAATAACATAATTATCTAGGCGAGTTTCGTCAGACTGAGGATTGGAGATTTTTTGAGACAAGCGCTGCGCTCTTCGCTTTAACAAATTAATTTTACGCTCCCATTCTTCTGAAATGAAGTATTGGTCTTCGTCCAGCAAATTAGGGTCTTGAATCCAAATTCTATACCAGTCTCTGATTAACTCAAGCAGTACTTCTTTATCATTAGTTTCCTGAAAATTAAATACAGTGCGATTGTTAGTAGTTTCCTCAAGAACTTGGAACCCCATGAGTTCTAGGACTCCTTGATATTCCTGTTGAACATTTTCTATTTCATCTTGCGTTAATCCTCCTTTTTCAGCAAACTGCATCGTAACCACCAAAGCTTCAAGAGCTTGTTCAACTTCCTCTAACTTCAAATCGACTGCCTGTTCAGCCATGACCCGTGCTTTACCAATTTCTTGTTGTTCGATGAGATTAGAGTTGCTTGCTTCGGAGATATAGTATTCGTCCATTACCTCCAATTTAAGTTCTATATCCCCCAGAGTATCAGGATGAGATAGAACAATCTCTTCTATCAATTTTTTAGATGCATCAAGGTCACATTCAGAGGGTATTTCTATAGAAATAGAGTGATAGTAGAAAGAAGTGGGGCGACTCAGGTTTGTGATTTTTTGTCCCTGTAATACACTATTAGGAATATAAACATCACAATGAGTACTAAATATATATAAATGAGTTACCCGAATACCAATTTTGCGTAGCATTCCGATGGATCCATCTTCAAGAAGCAAAATGTCGCCAAATCGAAACGGAGTATCAATAAGCAAAACAATTCCACTAAAGAAATTAGCCAAAATATCCTGAAGTGCAAAACCGAGAACAAAAGTAGCACCACCGAGTGCTACCCAAATTCCAGTTAAATCGACTCCAAAGGATTTAAGAACAAAACCGCCACCAAAGATGAAGACAACTACAGGAACAATTGCTTCCAGAATAGGAAGCAATACATCATCCCACATGACTTCGGTTTGTCGAGTATATTCTTTGACGTAGTAAATAAAGACCTGGATAAATAATTGGACAAACCAATAACTAAGAACGATAATTAAGCTCGCTGTTAAAAGGCTATCTATTCCTGCAAGTAAGTTAAATTTAACTAACTTTTTAAATGTAAATTTAAGGCTAAGAATAGTGAATACGATGAGGATAGGAGAGATGGAAACATTTAAGGTGACGATGGCAATGTCCCGTTCAAATTTCCGAAAAATGGGACGCAATACATACAGTAAGAATACATATAATATGCCAGTTCCTAGACCAGTAATGAGCAAACTGCTTAGGAGTAAGCTCCATGTATTCATTTTTTCAAATTGATGTAGTAAATTTTCTACCATAACGCTTTTTAACTGTAGAAATTTTAGGTGGAGAAAATCCGCACTATTTGAGAGTACTGAATGGGAATAAATTTTAGCTAACTGTGTTGAGGCTTACAAAATTTTAAATCTAAGATACAAGATTTATTTCAATCCTCATTAATCCTACAGTAGAGTTACTCATTGCACTACCAACTTTAAACCTGGTAGTAATCGCTCTAAATTTTTCAATGATTTATTTTGCCAAGGCATTTTCTTTGAGCCTAAAACAACCAATTGGATTCCTCTCTTTTTCCGCATCCCAAGAACAAATTTAGATAATGTACTAATGCCTGAACTATTGAGGAATGCTAGTTCTTTCAGGTTTAACGTCATGATTGGTTGTTTTAAATCAGCCACTTCATTGAGCAGAGTAACAATGGGAGCATAATCCCGTGGCCCTCCTAGAGCAATTGCCCCTCGGAAATAAACCGTATTTGATTCTGGCTCGTATTGAACCTCGTAGTCCTCGCCTTGGATTTCTTGATTGGTCAGTTGATTAGCCATAGGTTGCTCGTCCTTTTTTGACATATCATAAAAATTAACGGCTAATAATCATACAACAACTTGAGCCATTGTAGTAACAGCGATTATTTGGGAATTACTGGAATCTGGTTCAAATTTCCAGCCTAATTTCGCGGAATAATCATTGATTACGGTTAACAGACCTAAACCAGAGGATTCATTATTTTCGTCTTCAGATATTTTTTCAATTTGCCGCTCATATAACTGATTAAGATCGTCAGCAGAGAGTAATTCCTTAATAAGAGTTTGAAATTTATCCAGATTTTGCGTAGCAATAGTATTCTGGGTAAAAATCACAACGATGGCTTTCTCACTATTCTCCAGGAAATGAATGCCAAACTTTACGTTATAGGGAGGCTTAATTCCTTCGTTAAATTTTAGGGCATTTTCTAGGAGTTCATTACCGACATAACTGATAGCACTTTTCATCTCATTAATACGTTCTTGTTCCTGAACATCATCTTCAGCAGTTAGCAGAAAATTAGAACAATAATCAGCAATAAAAAAAGCTGATAATCGGTTATTAGGCCACTGTTTTTTAAGGAAGCGAGAACTCAAGGTAAAGTTCAGTTCCAAAGAATCATGATCTGAGGGGAAATTCTCAATAAAGTTTCCGAAAATTCTGCTCATATTTGTTATCTGTTAAATATTTGTGACAGATGCTAAATTATAACTTCCGAAAAAATCCTAATCGTTTTCTTTTATTCCCCTTAACTTCCTCAATGAGTTCCTGCTCTTCAAATGTTTCTGGGTCATCATCTAGTTCTCGTTCCTGCTCCTCAAATACTTCCGGATCATCATCTAGTTCTTGATTTTCAATTTCTTTCTGTTTTACAACAACTAAAGTAATGTCATCGAAAACCTTTTGCTCGCCAATAAATTCTTTAACATCATTAATCACTGCTTGCTTAATTTCCTCAGCAGAATCCTGCCAGTTTTGACTAAGAACTTCGCATAATCTCTCGATGCCATACTGTTCTTTATTAATGTTGTATGCTTCAGGAATTCCATCGGTGTAGAGCACAACTCCATCCCCAGGATTTAGCTTGATGGTAGTATGATTGATAAAATCAGAAATTTCCTCATCCAACCCAATAGGAAATCCCAGGCTCATCGTGTCAATACGCTCAACAAGCCCCCCTTCTCGCACTACAATAGTTTCCTCATGCTGACCGCTGATACTGATTTTGCCTTGTGTATAAGTGAGAACAACTAGTGTTAAATTCTTCTCAGAATTCATCCGTAGGACATTTTTATAAATCGTGCGGTTAAGTGCGTCTAAAAATTTAACTGGATTGAGTTCTCGAATCTCTTTAAGAGTACGAACTGCTGTTTGCGTCATCACCATTAAGATGCCACTTTCGAGTCCGTGCCCGGTGACATCACCGATCGCAATTGTAGCGATGCCGTCAGTATAGAGTACGTCATAGTAGTCTCCACCTACTTCGTCAGCAGGTTCCATATAGCCTACAATTTCTAACTCTTCTATCGCTTCTAGTTCTTCTGAGTTAGGAAGAATCATTCGTTGCATTTGGCGCAACATATCCAGTTCTTTAGCCATACGCAAGTTTTCCGATTGGAGGATAGCTTCCGCTTCGTTTCGCTTGAGAAGGTTTACGTAGGCTTTAGAATGGTAGCGGATGCGGGCGATTAGTTCTGCCTTGTCTGGGAGTTTGACTAGATAATCGTTGGCTCCTAATTCAAACGCTTTGGCTTTAATGACGGGTTCTTCTTTACTAGAAAGAACAATCAGAGGAACGTATTTTGTGGGAGCATTATGAGCACGCAAAAAGCGCACTAACACCAATCCGTCCATCTCTGGCATCACTAGGTCTTGTAAGATGACGGTTGGCTGACACGACCTAGCGACTTTGAATGCTTGGGTCGGGTCGCTACAGTAATGAAAGGTGATATCTTTTTCGGGAAGCAGCATTCGACGAACGGCTTCCCCGATCATTGGCTGATCGTCGATAAGTAAGACTGTAATTGGGTCTTCTGCCATTGCCTTCGTTAACTATCTGCTAAGAGAGTTTATTATTTCTTGTGTCTATCTATACGGCTTGATGTAGATAGTTAACATGGATTTTATCGAGATTTTATAGTACGATCCTAAAAAAATAGCTAACGCATCAGTGCTAATTGCTCAATTAAAGTAGGGGCGATCGCGTCAATCGGCAATATCTCCACCGCAGCCCCCAACTCCACAGCTGCTTTTGGCATTCCATACACCACACAGGTTGCTTGATTTTGAGCGATCGTATGCCATCCCTTCTCGCGTAACAGACTTAGCCCTTGCGCGCCATCCCTACCCATGCCTGTTAATAGTACAGCAGTTCCTGGGGGATTCCAATGCTGAGCAACACTTTTGAAAAACACGTCTACAGAAGGGCGATAGGGGTAATCTATTGGGTCTTTCGTGTAACTTAAACTTAAATTTGGTTGCAATATCAAGTGATCATTGGTTCCAGCGATCAAAACTTTTCCCATCTCCAAGCGATCTCCTTCAGATGCTAGCTGTACATTCAGGGATGTCTGTGGATTTAACCAATCCACTAAACCGGGAGTAAACTGAGCATCTACATGTTGAACAATAACTACAGCAGCGCCAAAATTTGCAGGTAAGCAAGAGAGAATGGCGGCTAGAGCGTTTGGGCCTCCGGTAGAAGAGCCAATTGCAACCAGAGGCGGAATAGGGGATGCGATTGTTGTAAATTGAGAGGTACAACGTTGAGTCAGAGTTCTGGACTTGGACGTTGGCGCGGATTTTCCAATCAATTTCCCAATTGTCGCAATTTTACCAAGCAAGGCCTGAGCCGACTCAGGATTGCCTGATGCTCCCAAAATCGGCGTACTGACGGCATCCAATGCACCATATCCCATCGCTTCAAATACTTGGGAGGTATGGTTTTCGACACTAGCCGTTACCACCAAAATCGCGCAGGGAGAGTTTTTCATGATTTGACGAGTTGCCTCTACCCCATCCATCACGGGCATGAGCAAATCCATCAAAATCAGATCTGGGTTATCTTGATCACATTTGGTAACAGCATCAGCCCCATCACGCGCTATCCAAGCTACTTCATACTCCGGGACAGTTCTCAAGATACGCCGTAGCATCTCTACTACCATCACCATATCGTTAACTATTGCAATTCTCATTTCAGTTTTGGGCTGTGACTATTAGGTGGAGCGATGAGTCATAAGCTGTGTATTTTTATCTTCTATTATCATCAATGTGTCATTAAAAATCAAAATTTTCGTGTTAGTTGTAGGTAATAATTATTAAATGAGAAATCAATCACAAAAATTAATTGCCAATCAAATCTACTACTGCATTGAGCAAACTGTCATCATGAAAACTCGCTTTTGTTAAGTAATAATCAGCTCCAGCTTCCATACCGCGAAGACGGTCTTCTTCTCGGTCTTTATAGGATACAATAATCACGGGAATTGACTTCAATTTGGAGTGATCCTTAATTTTATTAACCAGTTCAATGCCATTCATTCGGGGCATATCAATATCAGTAACCACTAAGTCATAGTGGTTGCTAGAAACGGTGTACCACCCTTCCATTCCGTCTACCGCAACGTCTACTTTGTAACCTTTGTTTTGCAGCAACTTCCGTTCCATTTCACGCACAGTAATAGAATCATCCACGACTAGAATGCTCTTCTGATTTTTTCCTACTGCACGATCAATATCGCTACCGATACGGCTCAACCGCTTGGTATCGAGCAAATTATCGACAGAACGCACCAAGTCCGAAACATCCACAATCAGGATGGGCGTACCGTCTCCCATGAGAGCAGCAGCACTAATATCCTGCACTTTGCCTAACCGGGGATCTAACGGCCTCACCACCAAGTCGTGTTCGCCCAAAAACCGATCCACTACCAAACCGTAGTAATCGGATTGTTCGCAAATCACGATCGCAGGCAAAGCGTCAGACTTGGGTGCAGATTCCTTCAACTCTAATACTTGATAGGCAGGCACCAACCCAATATTTTTATTGTCCATAGTGAAATATTGTCGGTTTTCCACTGAAGAAATGTCCTCTTTATTCACCATGACAATCTGCTCAATGCGTGCCAGGGGAAAGGCATAAGGTTCGCCGGAGATTTCTACTAATAGGGTGCGAACAACGGATAGGGTCAGGGGTAATTGGAAATAAAAGCTCGTCCCTTTTCCTTGCTGAGAACTGGCTCGCACGTTACCACCAACTGCCTGGGCCATGCTTTTAGCAATATCTAAACCAACGCCGCGACCCGAAATTTCGGTAACTTGCTTGGCGGTGGAAAATCCCGGTAAAAAGAGAAACTCCAGTAGTTCGCTGTCAGAGAGTTGCTCGGCCATTTCCGCCGTTGTCAGACCTTTGTCAATGACTTTTTGACGCAGGCGCTCTACGTCGATGCCTCTACCATCGTCAGAAATACTGATCGCTAGCATTCCGCCTCGATGGATGGCTTCCAGTCGCACGGTTCCTTCTACAGGTTTGCCAGCCGCAGCGCGTTCTTCAGGAGATTCTAGACCGTGATCAACACAGTTACGCAAAATGTGGGTTAGGGGAGCTTCGAGTTTCTTGAGAATATCTCGATCAACGGGTGTGGCTTTGCCTAAAATTTCAAACTTAACTTGCTTGCCCAGCTTCCGCGCTAAATCTCGGATCATCCGAGGAAATCCGCCGACTCCATCGGCAAACGGACGCATGTTGGAGGCAATGACTTCTCGGTAGAGGCGATCGGAAAGACTGCCCGTGCGACGGGCATATAATTCTAGTTGGTCGAGGCGATCGCCCAAAATCTCTCGACATTCCCGCTCCTTTTCCCTGGCGGCTACCAAAAACCGATCGCTCTCTTTATTCCGACTGACTGCCATAGTCTCCTGGATTTCTTGCAGCAGCTTCGACAATTCCAGTTGACGTTTTTTGAGAATCATCAGCGAATCTGCGAAGGGCTGGAGCCAATTGGCTTCGATGAGGGACTCACCCGCCAAACCCATAATCCGATTTAAATTCTCAGCACTAACCCGCACGACGCGATCTGCGCTAGCTTCGGCTGGCTGTCCTGTGGGCGGGCTGGCTGGCTTAAGATTACTGGGTGTCTGCATAGTGATTGATGCACTCTCAACCGGGTGCTTCGCTGCAATGGGTTGTGTCTGAGTTGAAAGAGGCGTTGTAACGATTTCGCCCTTTGCCTGGGGAAGAGCCTCCTGAGTTTGAGTCTTGCTGTCATTAGCGATCGTTGCTTGTGCCTCTACCTTCCTCTTAGAAACGGGGGCGAACCCAGGTTTGAGTATCGCAGCAATTTCCTGCCTAGTGGTTTCAATGTCCTCACCCTGCTGTGCTAGCCAACGGTTCAACTCTCGTGCTTCTACTTGACTAATGTTCAGCAGCAAATCGACCCCATGCAGCAGCACATCAACTTCATCCGCTCCTAGAGTAATGGTGTGCTTCTGTGCGGCAACAAAGCAGTCCTCCATGACGTGAGCGAGGTTAACCGCCGCGTCAATGGCAACAATCCGGGCAGCTCCTTTGACCGAATGGGCAGCCCGCATCAGAGACTCTAGTACTTTAGCCGACTCGGGTTGGCTTTCGAGGGCTAACAACCCCTCGTTTAAAATCGCTGCCTGGGCGTCTACTTCCAACCGGAACAAATCCAACATGGAGGTTCCGTCAAAGTTTGGTATTTCGTTTGCTCCCGCAGGCGTTTGGGTAGCTGCTGTGGCGATCGCTGGTTCTAATACTTGCTCCTGAGGAGTATCCTCGTCAGGGGCAGGCTCCTCGCTACGAAGTTCAGCACTGGGCAGTTCAGGTAGCAACTCTGAAGCAGGCAGAATGGTTTGAACGGTTGCCTGTTGGCTTGTGCGATTATCCTCTAAACCCATCTCAACCGTTAGGGACTCTGGCTCTGCTGAGCGCAAAGTTTGTGCCTCTAGTTTGACAGTAGACTCTGTTCCTGATGTTGGGATGGCAGCAATGCCGTTTCGAGTCGCCTCAATCTCCTGTTCGTACTCCGACAGCCAAGACTCTAGATTCTCTTCCTCCACCAGACTCATTTTTCGCAAGAGATTGACCCCGTGCAGCAGCCAGTCAATCTGCTGTGCCCCTAGGGTAATAGTTTGCTGTTGGGCGGCAAGAAAGCAGTCCTCCATAATATGGGTCAGGTTAACGGCTGCATCGATTTCGATGAGCTGGGCTACTCCTTTGAGTGAATGAGCAGCCTGCATCAAGGACTCTAGTACTTTGGCAGACTGGGGTTGGGTTTGGAGGATGCTAAGTCCGTTGTTTAAGATAGCGGCTTGGGCTTCCACTTCCTGCCGGAACAAATCCAGCATGGTAGGTTCGCCCATATCCTGTTCGTTGTCTGTCATGGAAGACCTCGTTACAATACTGATTAAAATGGTTCCTACGGTTTGGGGTAAATAGTTCTCACAAATTCAAGACGGCGTTTTAGCTAATAAGGAATAGCAATAAACAACTAACTATCAGTTAATTAGTCATTAATCATTTAAAATGTGCAGAAGTTTACAGAATTTTTCGGTTTAGAGTGTAAAATAATAAATCCATATCCAAATAATTCACTTTGTGTCCCTGCCAATGAATGACTCCTTTCGTATAACCTTCTGAGGCTTTTGAAATCACCACTGGTGTACTTTGTAATTCACTCATTTGGAAGCGGTGAACGCCACAGACTTCATCAACTACAAAGACCCACCGATTTTCTCCGCTTGCCACAACCACCATCCGTTGAGGGGCGACAGAATTCAGAGGCTGAGAGGAATTATCCGTGGCTTCCAAGTCGAGGAGATGGCTAAGGGAAACACATAGGAGAATTTCTCCGCGAATGTTGACCAAACCGAGAAACAGTTGGTTACTGCGGTGTGGCAGAGAGTGAATTACACAAGGCTGTGTCACTTCCTGAAGTAATCGAATTGGTAGAGCTAGCCATTCGCTGCCGAGTCGGAAGATGGTGACTGATATTGTTTCTGCTGAGCGGACGAGCGTGCCGCTGATGGGCGCTAGAGTATGATCCGGTTGAGTTTTTGCCAGTACGTCTGTCCACTCAGTCACATAGTCGGGTGGCGCTTCCCGTTCTAGTAAACCGCGTCCAGCAGTGGAATACACAGAACAGTTGCGACAGTGAATCACAGTTTTGAGTTTACTACAGGAGCGCTCGCCCGCCCCTTCAACTCCAATCCGATTCCAGCAATCGTCAATCATGGGTTTAGTAGCGTTTTCAATTGTTATCGTTAGTCTCAATGAATTGTGACAAAGCATGGTACTTTGCTTATAAATCCCTAAGATACTCCTAGACTTTGTTGAATAGATCGATAATCCCACCCTTCCAATTATTTTATCAATTATTGATTCTGAAAACGCACTTTCACAATTCATTTAAACTAACTATATTACTTGTGCCATTTTAGTTTGGCTTAAAGATATTGCTTATAAAACTGGTCAAACTATTTATAAAATCAAATACGGGCTTTTTCAGACTATTTAATTCAACAATTGAAACGACCGCATATTTTCATGTATTTGGTCTAGTTTTCGGATACACGACAAGGCGTAGCAGTGCCAGTGTTTGTGACAGTTGCGTAAGTCCTAATTGTTTGGCTCTTGTCCATTTTTAGCGAGAAGCCCAATAGCCATTTCTATTGGGCTTCTCGCTCAACTTACATCTTGCACCAAGAAAAATTGAGAATTTTAAGCGTAACCCGTCATAGACATCGGTCTTCTACTCGCCTTAACGGTTATTAGATGGGACAGCGAGCGTCAAGAAGTTAAATTGACGATATTGGTTGCAAACAATTTCGGCATATTGTCGGGAAAAAAATGGTCCATCCACATAAGCAACCCCTCCAGCTATCTTTTCCCTAATCAATTGGGGTAATAGGCTGGAGATGGATTGTTCTTGCTGCGAATTTCGTGGCACAACAGCCACTTTGTAGAGGTTTCCTTCACTTGTCTTACCAAGATAGTTGGCAATTAATCCCTGCAATTCTGCGACCATCAATTCTTCTTCTTGAGACACATCATCATCAATCTTCACTAGATTAATGATGATGTCTCCCAATTCTGACACCTGGTTTGCTGGGGGTGACGTTTCCAAATACTCCACCATACTCTGCCGTAACTTCGTGTAGCTTGAGTGTCGGTCATTTTCACGACTTCTCGTCGCCTCTTCCCAGGAAAAATTTATGTTCCACTCATCCGCAAAAGCTTGGATAAATTGTTTCTCTCGCGCATCGACTTGCTCGTCAAGCAGAGCAATTTTAACCAGGATGTTCAGGACTTTTTCAGAACTGGCTGGATGAAATAATGATTTTGCCAAATCCCCGACTTCATTTCTTTCTGAGCGCAGCGCTCTCCCCAATAAAGTCCATATTCCTGCCCTTCTTTTGCTTGGTACCCATAACCCCATAGCCACTAAAACACAAAAACCTTTTGATAAGATGTCTAAGCTCAGGGTAAGAGAACCTGCCCAATTTTGAGCGATGATAAAGTCGAGTAATAAGGCACAGGTCAACCCCAACATACCTAAAAAAGCAATAGTCGATATGCTTTCGGCAACCACTTTTTCATGTTTTTGCTTCCACAGCTTACTTACAGTCAAATAACTTCTTATTGCCTGAAGTCCAGGTGCTACCAAAGTCAAAAATAAAATAATTTGCTTAAACAGTTCCATCGTTTATTTCTTTTCTGTTTCTTCAAATTCATTCATCGGTATTGCGAAACAATTTAAAGAGCGGTATTGTTGGCAAACAATTTCGGCATATTTCAACGAATAGAAGGGTTCGATGACATAAGCGGAACCACCAAGAATCATCTGCTCAGTCAATCCGGGCAATAAGCTGAAAATGGATTGTTCTTGTTGAGGATTTTGTGGAAGAACAACCACCTTGTATATATTCCCTACACTCGCCTTACCAAGATAGTTGGCAATTAATCCCTGCAATTCTGTCACCATCATTTCTTCTTCTTGAGAGACATGATTATCAATCTTCACTAGCTTGCTGATGATATCTCTCAATTCCAACACCTGGTTTGCTGGGGGTGACGTTTTCAAATACTCTACCATACTCTGCCGTAACTTGGTGTAATTCACCTGTCGGCTGTTGTCGCGATTTACCGTCACTTCTTCCCAGGAAAAATTTATATTCCATTCATCGGCAAAAGCTTGGATATATTGTTTCTCTCGCTTATCAATTTTTTCGTCAATAAATGCAATTTCTACCAGAATATTCAGAACTTTATCAGCACTATTTGGACGAAATAATGATTTAGCAAAATCCCCTACAGCGTCTCGCTCTGACTTGAGTGTCCTCCCCAACAAAGTCCAGATTCCTAACTTTCTTTTGCCCGGTACCCAAAACCCTAAACTAATGAAAACCTCCAACGCCGACTCTACAGCCCATAAACTTTTATCGAGGCTCGGCAACCACTTCCCAACTAGAAGTAAATTGATAGCAAATGTTGCCGCTACAAGCGTGCTCGTTAGTTGTGCCAAAAATGATACTCTTTCGGCAACAGCAGGCTCATGCTTCCGTTTCCATAGCTTATTTAGTATTAGATAAATGAGTATGATTGATACTATAAAAGCCGAAGAATTTATAAAATCAATAGTCGTTTTAAAGATTTGCATAATAACTATTGCCAAAGTAGCTGTATGGGTAAAGAACACGACTTGGAAGGTTAGCCGATTTGACAACGAAAAATTAGGCATTTGAGACAGCTCTGCGATCGCTGAAAGTCCTGTTTTGCTGATTAACCTTCCAAGTCGTGTAAAGAAGGGAAACCCAAAAGAATTAATATTTTGCTGTTTTTTGCGTAAGACCAGATTTTAGTTTTCAGCTAAAACAATAATCTGGTCTTGGTGTGTAAAATTGAGCGGTTCATCTTTTTTGGGATTAATCACAACTCCATAGGATTTTGCCCTATTATTAGCATCAGCTTGGCAGCGGTATCCAATTGCAGATTCTCCCCGTTGCTTAGCCACTTCCACTACAGTGTAGAAATTGACGGATTGCTCCAGATACACATAATCACTGATCGGTTTCAGATAAATTTCTGAGCCTTCGGGATCAAAAATCTCATTAAATACACCATTGATTTCTTTCTGTTCGGCAATTTGAGTCAGCATCAAACTGATGATTTGCTCGCCGATGACAAAATCATCGGGTTGAGCGACTTGATCAAGACTTTGGTTACTCCCATCGAGCATTTCCGTAACGATGCGGAATTTATAATGGTTGTACTCAGCAATTTCTCGCAGATATAACAACGTCACCAGGGTTTGGGTATCCGCCTGCTTTGAGGAGAGTTCAGTATTGGAAAGTACAATTACCTGTTGATATTGCTGTAAATTTAACCTTTCTAGGACTTCCCGAGATGTGGAATCGCCTTGCTGATACTTGAGGGTGAGGTTTTGAAGACCTAAAGATTGGCTCTCAAACGTTAATTCGGCTTCTGGAAACTGTGCCACAATCGTTAGATGAGAGCCAGCTACCACATATTTATCCATCTCTTGCATGATGTGAAAAAGGCGATCGCTCCAACCGAGAATTAAGGTATTTTCTGGTTGTACAACTCTTGGTTGACTGGAATTCTTAATAGCTTTGCGCTCGATAGGAATTTGAGAGAGTCCAGAAATCTCCATGCGATCGTCATCTTCAGCAATAATTACGAGTTGATCGCCTGCTGCTATCGATGTGTTGCTCGGTGGGTTGAGCGTAACTGTCCCGTTTAAGTGCTTGATCCCAATCACGGTGGAGTCATTATAGGCTAATAGAGCCTGTCCGTAAGTTTTACCCTCTAGAGATGGTTCTGCGTGAAAG
>NZ_DATNPA010000604.1:0-2211 GCF_036703385.1 Allocoleopsis sp.
TGTAGTGGGAACACCGGAAAAAGTGGCTCAGAATGAGAGGTCGTATACCGGGCAGTATTTGCAGCAGGTATTAAAGCAGCATCCACCAAACGCCGTTAATTAGTACTTTTGCCGCCAGCGTTCTAGACGTTAGTATCGTCACTGCGCTTGCCAATCCAGCCTCGCCATTTGCCAATTGCTGGAGTGTTGATGTAAATGTTTCTACGCCTACTAGGTGAGAGTTTTTCACTGCTGACTCGGTTGTTTGACTTACAGCAATTTGCAACTTGATGAAACATATCTAAAGGGCGCACGTCGGTGCGCCCCTACAACAGATATATACTTCACTGACTCGAAAACGGGTAGTGCGATCACAACCCAACGAAACAATTGATTCATGAGCAAACTCGGCTGGCGAATGACTTGGACTCACAGCCTCTTTCCAGTGGGGATACAATGCGATTTAATCACCGCGATCGCTAGCTCTTGCAAAACGTCCAGACTCATGAAAAATAACCTTTCTAGAGAGAAAATTCATCTGAATCTGTATTACTGTAAATATTTGTAAATAATCCTCTCATCCTATTTTTCTCCGCTATCAATACTTTAGTGACCCTCGACAAGAGTCTTATTGTCTGTAGAACCTGGTTCTCTGAGCCTTCGAGCTATACCAGGAACGTATCTCAAGCTGTATTACACTTACCTCTTCGGAGGAGTAGCACTCTTCATCGTCTTCCTAAAGTAGTATTTTCAATTTCCTCAGGGATTTGTTTAATTTTATTAAAGCTCTATAAAAAATCTGAACAAATTTAGCCCAAAGAATTAAATTCAGGTTGAACTGAGTGAACTCCGATTCAGGAAACAGGGGTTATGTGGGAATCCTTAAACAATTTTTTAGATCCAAATAAGTTTATTCCTCACGGACATTGCTATTTGTGGATGCCAGAATTGGTATGGCTACATATCATCACTGATTCTTTAATCGCACTGGCTTATTATTCAATTCCCATCCTGTTGCTTTATTTCGCCCGCAAAAGACGAGATTTACCCTTTCATCGGCTTTTTCTATTATTTGGAGCCTTTATTATTTCCTGCGGCACTACTCATGTGATGGAAATATGGACACTGTGGCATCCTGATTATTGGCTATCGGGTTTAGTCAAAACCATTACGGCTGTAGTTTCCCTCTATACAGCCCTAGAAATGATGTCCTTACTTCCTCAAGCATTGGCTTTGCCCAGTCCAGCTCAATTAGAGGAAACCAATCAAGCACTTATTGAAGAGATTGTTGAGCGCAAACGGACACAAGCAGAACTACAAAAAGCCAAAGAAGCCGCCGAATCCGCCAACCTAGCCAAGAACCAATTTCTTGCTAATATGAGCCATGAATTGCGTACACCCCTGAACGGCATTCTGGGTCTGAGCCAGCTTTTGAAAGAAGATGCGCTTGAGTTAAACTATAGCGATTTTGTCCCTGACTTGGAAGCGATTTACACCTCCGGCACTCACCTACTTTCCCTAATTAACGATATCCTTGACATCTCCAAAATTGACGCAGGTGAGATAAACTTTTATTTAGAAACCTTCGATCTGGCGACCTTGATTGATGACATTGTGACGACTACGCAACCCATGATTGAGAAAAACGGGAACACCCTAGTCGTCAATTGTGACCGCAATCTAGGTACTATGCACGCTGATCCAACTAAAGTTCGTCAAGTCCTGCTCAACCTTCTCAGCAACGCTGCTAAATTTACTGAACAGGGGATAGTCACTTTGGACATCAGCCGTCAACAAAAGTCAAAACTGACGGCGGCGAAGCAGCCAATGAATTCCTCCATCATTTTTCGGGTGACGGATACTGGTATCGGTATGACGCCCAATCAACTCAAACAGATCTTCAAAGCCTTCACTCAAGCAGACGCCTCCACCACCAGAAGGTATGGTGGCACGGGTTTGGGGCTAACCATTAGTCGCCACTTCTGCAAAATGATGGGTGGCAAAATTACAGTGTCTAGCCAACTAGGTCAAGGTTCCACGTTTACTGTACACCTACCAGCGCAGGTTATTGGTAGTAACACCAAGTCCACACTGACATCACTGGAGTCTACGACTAGGGCAGTGTCGCAAGTAAAGGTAAGCGCTAGCGCTTAAAATATTAGGTAGTGAGACGCATCAACCTCCAACACAACAATCGTTCTTTGACTTTGGTTTTGCAACCGGCAATCGACC
>NZ_DATNPA010000605.1:0-6533 GCF_036703385.1 Allocoleopsis sp.
CGATCCCACGACTAGGAGGACACTGATTATCCCTCCCGTCACAACCTTATGCATCAGAGCGCGTGATTCTGCTAAACGGGCATCTTTTTGAGCCTCACCCTCTCCTGTAATCATCTCTTGTGCTTGGAGGGATTCGGCTGAATAGCCGGCTTCAGATACAGCGTCTTGGATTGTTTCTAGATTGGTTTTTTGGGGTTCATATTTAACTGTGGCTTGCTCCATTCCAAAGTTAACCACACACTCACTGACCCCTGGAACAGCCTGAATGGCTTCTTCAACATTCTTCGCACAGGAGGCACAACTCATGCCTTGCAGTTTCAGTGTGAGAGTTTCCATTTAATCAACTCCTTTGCCACCCTTTAATGAATTGAGTTTACCGATGTCAACCCCTAGGCAGCGGGATAGCCTACGGTTGCGATCGCTTCTTTGATATCTGCTTCCGATTTTTGCGTTTCAATGCTGACCATCTTGGTTTTTGTATCAGCCTCTACCTTAGCTGTTGGGTCAATGGCGATTACTGCTTTTGTAAGGGTATTTACGCAAGCTGAACAAGCAATTTTTGGGACTTTTAGTTGTAGTGTCATCTGTTTAATCCTGGATATCTGACTCAGTGGTTTTAGGCACTGAGATGCAAGCTCAACGGGGAACCGTTTAATAACGTTTTGCTGTCCGGTTCCATTTCTGAGCTGTTCTCTATTTAAGTTAAACCCTCTACTTGACTGGAGAGTCAAGGGAAAATCTACGCCGGATTGAAAATTGTTTGAAGGTTAACAGGTTGTACTCCTTCGGAGAACCCGTTCGCGTAGCGTTCTCCGAAGGGGTAGGGTAGGTTTAAAGTTGAAAGTTAGAGGTTTCATTACTATTTAATAAATTGTCGGTAAGAATACAAAAAATAAGACATCTTTAAATTTTGGCTAAAAATTATGACTAAAAGTATGGACTAATTTATATCTAATGATAGAGACAAAATTTAGTCCAAATTTAATTACTTAAATGAAGCTTTAAAGACGTAAATAACCTTGCCTTCGCAGAAACAGTGCAATGTCATGATTTTTGATAAAAAATTTTTCGTTATTAGTGTAGGAATCGGTGGTTTGGATGCTGCTAAACGTGCTGCTGAAGATGGTGTTCACGTAGCGATCGCACAGCAGGAACAGGTCAGTGATACTTGTTTTGTGCAGGGTTGTATCCCAGAGAAACTAATAACCTATGCCGCTAGTTTTTCCCATATTTTTCAATGGGCCAATGAGTATAGCCTTTTTCGATGGGATGAGATACGCTCTGACCTCTCTCCAAACCTATCTTCTACAAGGAGAGAAAGGAGAGAGGCTTTGATTTTTTCTCCCCTTCCCGCAGTTCGTGCCGCTAAGAAAGCTATCGCGAATCGCAACGCTCTCGCTAACGTAGGGAACCGGAACGACCGGAGATCTTATGTGAGGATGAGGAGTGGGGGGTTAGACTATTCTGAGCGTCGGCGAAGAGTTTTTCACCCTGCGCTGAAAAACAATTCCCGCACTCCAGTGCAATGCGAAGATTTTTGAGGGGACTCATTAAGATGCACCCTTACCCCAAACTCGAAGAAAAAGCCAAGATTCAACTGTTGAGTCAAGCATCAATGCTATGATCGCGAAGAAATTCATGCATGAACAAAGGGTAATACATATGACGCAAGCACCTGTCTCTCCTGTGGTGCTAGTCATCTTGGACGGCTGGGGCTACCGCGAAGCAACTGATGGTAATGCCATTGCCGCCGCCGAGACTCCCGTGATGGATAGCCTCTGGGCAGCTTACCCCCATACTTTAATTCGGACTTCCGGGAAGGCTGTAGGGCTACCAGAGGGTCAAATGGGTAACTCAGAAGTGGGTCACCTGAATATTGGCGCTGGGCGTGTGGTTCCGCAAGAATTAGTTCGCATCTCCGATGCCGTAGAAGATGGTACCTTGAGAGACAATAAAGCGCTACTACAAGTATGCCAGGACGTTAAAAATAGAGGCAGTAATCTTCACCTGGTAGGCTTGTGTTCAGAAGGTGGGGTGCATTCTCATATAGACCATCTGCTTGGATTGCTGGATTTCGCCAAATCCCAAGAATTGTCGAATGTCTGTATCCACGCCATTACCGATGGTCGCGATACCCAGCCGACGGAAGGGGTTGAGGCGATTCAAAAGCTTGAAGATCATATTAAAAAACTCGGCGTTGGGCGCATTGTCACCCTAAGCGGCCGCTACTATGCAATGGATCGAGACCGACGCTGGGATCGCGTGCAACAGGCTTATAAGGTCATGACCCAGGAGGGTGCGGGGGATGGTCGATCAGCCGTTGAGGTCTTAAAGGCTTCTTACGAGTCAGGACTCAGCGATGAGTTTGTCCTGCCGACACGAATTGAGACAGGGTCTGTAGAAGCGGGAGATGGAATCATTTTCTTTAACTTCCGTCCCGATCGCGCACGACAACTCACTCAAGCGTTTGTTGATCCCAATTTTATGGGGTTTGAGCGGGAGCAAATCCAGCCCCTCACTTTTGCCACTTTTACACAGTACGATCCGTCCTTCCCTGTACGGGTGGCATTTGAGCCTCAGAACTTGAACAATATTTTGGGTCAAGTAATTGCTCAGCAAAAGTTACGTCAATTTCGGACGGCTGAAACAGAGAAATATGCCCACGTCACTTACTTTTTCAATGGGGGTCTAGAACTGCCGTTTGAGGGTGAGGACAGGGAACTCGTACAAAGTCCGATGGTGGCAACCTACGACCGGGCGCCTGCGATGTCAGCGAGGGAAGTTACGGATGTGCTGATCGCTGCGATCGAAAAACGCATCTACTCCCTGATTGTGATCAACTATGCCAATACCGATATGGTCGGTCATACCGGGAACATCGAAGCCTCCGTGCAAGCGGTTGAAACCGTAGACCGATGCCTTGGACGTGTGATCGAAAGCATCAACAAAGCGGGTGGCACGGCCTTAATTACCGCAGATCACGGCAATGCTGAGTATATGCGGGATGAGTCAGGTAATCCGTGGACGGCTCACACAACGAACCCAGTCCCCTTTATCCTAGTGGAAGGAGAAGGATTAAAAATTCCGGGTTATGGCACGGAAGTTGCCCTACGCGACGACGGACGTCTGGCGGATATTGCGCCGACCATCTTGGAAATTTTAAAATTACCCCAGCCGCCGGAGATGACCGGGCGATCTCTACTACAACCTGTTGAATTAGAAGTCCGTCCCAATCGAACACCTGTGCGTGTCTCTCTTTAGTCAACTGAGCAACAGCTAAACTATGACGATTGTTCAAGTTCTACAACTTATCTGGGCAGTGTCTGCCGTGGGTGTGATTGTTTTGGTACTGCTCCATAGTCCTAAGGGTGATGGAATCGGTGGTATCGGCGGTCAAGCCCAACTATTTACCAGTACTAAGAGTGCAGAGACAGCCCTGAACCGGATTACCTGGGTATTCTCTGTGATTTTCATTGGTTTGACCGTGGTTTTGAGCGCGGGTTGGTTGGGCAAGTGACTGTCGTTGCACTTTTGACATGTTGCCTGTCTAGAACACCGAGACAAACAACTAATCAAAAGCTAAGGCGTCACCGGGGTATTACCTGGAGACGCCTTCTACTATTTGGAGCAGCGATCGCTACGAGTCTATTGCTCATTTTGCCTCAGTTACAGCAGGTGGATGCTCAGGGTATCGCGAGTACAGGTAGCGTAACACCGGAGGCAGTTCGGCGAGGGAACCAAGAGTACTTATTAACAACCGCTGAGTCATCCTCCTCCCCAACTTCCCCAACTCCTCGAGCCCTCCCTGCTTCCTTCCCAGCCCCTCAGGCTCACCCTTTGCCGACTTCAATAGCACAGTGGCAAGATATGACAGGTGCTGGTGATTACTTCTCTCAAATTAAATTAACTCCGGTAGGCTATCTGGTTTGGTCACAGTTTCCTGTCAAAATTTATGTAGAGCGACCAAAAGACCCTGATAAGTCATCCGCCAGTATCCAGCGCTTCCAGAAGTGGATTGATGCTGTATTGCAGGCTGTACGGGAATGGAGTGTTTATTTACCGTTGAAGGTAGTCAACAAACGAGAAGGAGCAGATATCTTGATTTTGCGCGATCGCCCTCCTCTGCAAGCTTCTTTTGATCGCACCACGGGACAATTCAATATCCCTCGTGCTCGTTCTGCTGAAACCCACTACGAATTTTACCTTCGCCAAACCGCCGATCTTCCGCAGGCGATATTATCACAACGATTTACCATCCAGCTGAGTCCCCACCAAACCGATGACTATACCCTAGCGACGGCGCGTCACGAACTCGGTCATGCTTTGGGAATCTGGGGTCATAGTCCGTTAGAAACCGACACTATGTACTTTTCCCAAGTCCGCCATTCGCCTCAGATTTCTGTGAGGGATATTAATACCCTCAAACGGATTTATCAACAACCCACCCGCTTAGGATGGCCTTTAGTCGCTCAGGCTAGTGGTCAAGAATGAGTAGTTTAGGCTTGATAAACTTTACTCTCAATCTGGGATAATTTTTCATCGATTTCAAAATGGTTGCACTGCTCCCATTTATCTGCGATCGCCAGAATTTGCCCAATCAAAGAGTAGGCATCCTGTGAGCAAGAAAGCTCTAGTATTCCCCAACCACCATCTTCAATCGCGGTATCTTCAAGAACGGCAAGACTTTGTTCCAGTTCCGTTCTAGCATCTTTGAGTAATTGACCTAGCCGTTTGGCATTGCGTTTTTGTGCTTTGGCTTGTTGACGTGTGAGTAACATATTCATTTATTTAACCTCCACTGCTGATATTTCAACAATAGAAAGTCCACCTCATCCGGATGAAGTACAATATGTAACTTTGTCAAGTGTCTCTTTGATTTTGCTGGGTTTCGGCTGATTCGTCGGGGTTGCGGTGGTGTGGGTGAGGACAATCTGCCAATTGGTTTTTTCGGGTTAGGCGATTGCCTACGGCACCAGCGAAGTAAGCTCGATAAGCTCTTGTCAGAGGAGAGGGATTCTGAAATTTATAGTCTGGTAACGCTATTGGATGCACTTGGGTTCAAATTACTGATCGCAACCAACCCAAACTCTAGACTCTAAGGTTGGTTGATGAAAGATGAACAATGCGATCGCGTTTTACAGTGAGCTTTACCGCAATTACACTTGCGATGGTCTAGGTTTCGCAGGATTTGAATTGATTGGCTGTATTTAGCCTAGTTCGTCATCTCTAGTTAATAGGTGTATATTAATAGCTGTATAACAGAACACATTATAAAGCTTGTTTGAAGTTAAGTCCTCTAAGGATTTCGAGCTTTTTCATAATTTCACCTTATAGGCGTGACGCATTTAGGCAGCTCTAAAGTTGCTGCTTCTTGAAGAATTTATAAGCAATCTATTAAGTTTTCTAGCCCTTTAAAGGAATTATAGCTACTTTTACCGTTATATAAGCCTTCCAGACTTAGTCACAGAATAGTTATATTTAATGAGCCTTTACATTAATAAAAAAATATATACTGAAACTTTATAAAGTTTAGATAAAGTCTAATGGAACTACTAGAAATTCATCAAGGGGAGATATTAGGATTCATTGTCAAAAGTTAATAAAAATTTTGACCCAAAAACATTGAGGTTTGGTTGAAACCTTTCCCAATCCTAAAAGTTTTCAGGTCATAGCAGCCCTGTTTTATGAGTAGGTAAGTAGCTTTACCTACTCATAATAAGCTGGGTAATGCTAACAGTGAGCAACTGGATTTTAGGGGTCTGCTGATAGTAGCAATTTAACCAGTGGCTACGGTTACGAATACACATTCTAATGAGATTGTAACATGCCAAACATCAAAGAAGCTCAAAGCAACGGACTGTATCCGGCGTTCAACTCTAGCCAAGAACTGCGGTACACAACTCTGGGAAATTCCTACAAAGCTCTCAGCACTATCGTTTTTATAGATTCAGCGGTTGATGAATACCAGAGCTTAGTGAATGGTGCGATACCAGAAGCTGAAGTAATTGTCCTTGACTCCACACGGGATGGCGTTGTCCAAATTACCCAGGTACTGCAAGGACGCATCAATATTGCCGCTGTTCACATTGTTTCCCACGGTTCACCCGGCTGCTTATATCTGGGTAATACCGAACTGAGCCTCGATACTTTGGAGCGTTATGTTAGCCAGTTACAAACTTGGGCAACCCACCTCACCTCCTCTGCTTTGCTTCTTTACGGTTGCAATGTGGCAGCGGGAGATGCGGGAGAAGAGTTTTTAGAACGACTCCACCGACTCACGGGTGCCAATATTGCCGCTTCTGCCAACCGCACTGGTTCTGGCGAACTGGGGGGAGACTGGGAACTGGAAGTAACAACGGGCAAGGTTGAGTTCCCCTTGGCGTTTTCAGTGGAGGTGAGAGAGGCTTACGCCTCAGTTTTGGCAGATGTAAACCTTTCCGGAACTATTCTTTGGACAGATGGCGGGGGTAATACGCACCCAGTCCGTGAAGCAACTGTAGAAATCTGGGATTCTGAGGGATTCCTATTGTCTG
>NZ_DATNPA010000606.1:0-9207 GCF_036703385.1 Allocoleopsis sp.
AGATGCTGTTAGAAACAAAAGCTGCTGAAATTTACAGTCTGATTGAGTTTTTGGATGCACTGGGGTTCCGCCTTGCGATCGCACCTAAAGATTGATGATGGCGTGGTGAGAGCGATTCCCTGCGGGATAGCTTCCCTTCACTGCTACTGTGCGATCGCAAAAGTCAAGAGCCAGCAACACAAGACGAGGTGATGCCTAGATGGAAAACGTTTGGATGCAACTTCGCATGGATCTTCCATTGGGCGATCGCTCGTGTTCGTGTGTATGCGATCACCTTTCCTAAAAAAAGTGCCCCCGACAACGGGAGCGCGAGTACCAAAATTCCTCTATCCAACCCAATGCAAATCACTCTGGCTCGATATCAATTCCCTCAAATGCCTCAATCAGTTCATCGAGAGTGCATTTGTAAGCCTCACACATACGCTTAATTTCAGATGGTGTCCCTCTAGGCAATGAACTTCCGGCTTCCCATTTAGCAATAGTAGAGGGACTTTTCCCAATCGAAATAGCAAAGTGGACTTGAGTTAAACCTGTGCGCTGACGCAAATCGGCTGGTGTCAGACGCTTATCACTTTCCTTCGGCATATTCTAATACATTACTTGTAAATCATGGCTATCCATGTTTTACTAGTCATAGATAAAAGGAACACATAAAGGGCAGAGATTATTGTAACTGCCCTTCGTTCCCTACATTCTTTCAACAATACAATCCCATGAACCACACTGACTGGCTGCGCCTTCAAACAGAAGGCGAGAAAATCTGTTCGTCTCTCAGACAGCAAAATTACCGATGCCTGAAACAAACTCGCCGCTTGAGCTGGAAAATCATCACCCCCCTGAGTCCCTCCTTACCAACAGGCGAAGCAGAGCACAGCTACCTGCTGACTTGGTTACCATCACCCGTGAGTGACTGGAGTCTCATCCCCAACGACACCACACAAACACGGGAAAAGCTATGGAAACATCTTCAAAGTATCCTCAACACCATTCGAGGCACACCAGCCAATACCGACCAACACACCGAGCAACCCGAAGACTATTCCCGTCCTTGGGCGATCGTCCGTCTCCTACCCGACGCTCGACGCTACACAGTGGCAAGATTCTACAACAGAGCAGACGCCCAAGACCATCTGAGATTCCTCAAGCGCTTCATTCCAGCCGCAGAATTTGAAGTCATCTTCGATATCCCCTCAGATTTAACAGAATAGCTAATCATTTCCAATCCAAAATCCAAAATCTAAAATCCAATGACCATCCTATTTCGCCGCATCAATCCCGCTCAAAAATTCCGCATCACCAAACGCCAAATAGCCAAATTCCTGCGAATTCCCGAATCACTCATCGTAAAAATCGAATCTTGGCTCTACGTTCTATTTGTCCATCGCCTCGACAAAGGAGGACAATTTATCAGCTACCGCCAGCTAGAACAGTGGAAAAATGCCGTTGCCTGTCAGCTACAAAAATGCTCAACTAGGGAACAGCTACAACAGTTGTGGAATGCAATTATCTTTGACCACACCCAGCACAAAAACCAATATCTTGTTTCTGCCCTCCCATTTCTAGAAAACATCTATAGCAGTTATCAGTTGCGTGAAGTATGTCAGAAAAACCTAACCCCCAACCCCTTCCCTACAAGGGAAGGGGAGTAAGAATTAAAGCCTCTCTCCTTGTAGGAGAGAGATTTGGAGAGAGGTCAGAATGTGCAGCATCCAATCGAGAAGGGCTATATTTGAAACGTCTGTAAGCTATTCTAAAAGCGCCTCATGTTGGATGTTTTCCAATCACCTGCTTATATAAATTTTTCAGACAAACCTCAGCCGTGTTGTCTTTGCATCGCTTAATGGGTTTGTGCAAAAGCTTGGAACTGTTCCTCACTAATCCGCCCTGCCTGATATAGTGTTTCGGTAATTTCAGAAATCGTTAATACTGAATGCGCTCGATAACCATTGGCTTTCAATCTGTCCTTGACCCCTTGCTCATGGTCGAGAAAAACGACGATATCTTCGACGTTTAATCCGGCTGATTTTATCTTTTCTGCTCCTTCCATCGCACTCTTCCCACTGATGAGGATGTCATCCACCACGACAACCGTTTCCCCTGGTTCAAAGTGGCCTTCAATCACTCTCCTTGTCCCGTGAGCTTTGACTTCTTTGCGGGGAAAAATCATCGGGTGATGGAGGCGCAACGATAAACCGGTCGCTGTTGGTAAGGAACCATAGGGAATACCTGCGATGCGGTCAAAGCTGAGGTCTTTGAGGATATGTTCATAGGCCGTGAGAACTTGATGGAAGATTTGGGGGTTAGAGATGATTTTGCGGAGGTCGATGTAGTAAGGAAATACTGCGCCTGATGCCTGAACAAACTCGCCGAATAAAATGCAACCAATGTCATAGAGTTGCAAAATCAAATCTTGATAAGGATGCGGTTCCAAAAAACAAACATCAGGCATCCACAAATCACAAGTCGTACCGTCTTGAACAATCTGCTGTCGGGTTTGATTAATGGATTCGCGCAGGGATGCGATCGCAACAGCAGGTTTCTGACTCGCTAACATATCCAGGGGAACTGGAATCAGTAGCCCGTCACCGTTGGCATTCAATCCTGCGGCTAGGATTTCGCTAAGGTTGTCACCGCCTTCTGCCCAGATGCTTCGCGCTAGGATAATTCGTTCTGGAGCAACCGCACGAATGCGTTTCAGAATTTCTGGGTCGGTGGTTCCCACTTCGACGCCCAATTGTTCAGGAGTACCCCAATTTTTCGCCTCTTTAACTACTTGCAAGTAAAGGGGAGACTCAGGCGTGGGATATTGCTGCAAAGATACGGCACCCGGATTTGAGGTGGAACACAGGACAAACACCGCCTTGCCGGGATAAATCAAAAACGGTGCAATATGGTCTTGCCCGGAGTAAGGAGTCAGGGTAATCGCATCCACCTGCCACTGTGCAAAAACAGTTTGGGCAAAGATAGTGCTGGTATTGAGGTCGCCGTGTTTGGCATCTAAAATAATGGGAATGTGAGCTGGGATAGCCGTTAGGGTTTTGTGTAGCAGTTCCATACCTGGAACACCTAATGCCTTGTAAAAGCCAAACGTCGGCCTATAGGCACAGACTAAATCCGAGGTTTCGCTAATCAGAAATTGCAGCCAGTCCCACAAATCCTTGATGATGCCGCCGTTGTCTTCTCCTCGACAGTAATGCGTCGGCATCATTTCTGGATTGGGATCGAGTCCCACCACCAGCAAGCTTTGATTTTGTGCGATCGCTGCATTCAGTTTCTCGAAAAAGTCCATTAGGATTGTCCTGATTAAGAACCCATCGCCTAACCCTAAGGGTAAAAGTTGTAAAGAAATTTTTCAATGATGAGAGCGATGCTTGGTTTAACCTGGATAACCTCTTGCAGGTGAGTTTCCATTAATTAATCCGCTTCTCCAATGAGGGTAAAGGCTGCCCAATCTTGAGGATCAGGATGTTGTTTGATCGTAGATAGCATCGCCTGTCGCAAGGCTTGGGCTTTATCTGGGTTTTGCTGTAGCTGGCGATAAAACTCGGTCATTAAGGAAGCGGTGGGAGAATCTGGTACTGACCACAGGGAGACAATTACGCTAGGAACACCAGCACTAATCAACGAGCGAGACAAGCCAATGACGCCATCACCTGTAATTTTTCCTCTGCCAGTATTGCAGGCACTGAGGACGACTAACTCAGCATTTAGCTTCAGGTTGAGGATTTCTTCAGCTGTGAGCAAACCGTTATCTTGACCAGAGGGGGCAAGCGCGAACCTTCCTTCGGAAGGCGCTAACGCTAACGCACTTTTTAATCCCTGTTCATTATTCATTAACCCATGAGTTGCTAGATGAATAATTCGTGCCTTGGGCATCTGCTGCAAAATTGCTAATTTGGTGGCTTGGTTGCCGATGAGGGCGTTTGTGTTTAATAGAGCAGCGATCGCCTTCGCTTCTTCTTCCGCATCTGGTAAGCTTGACAACTGTTCTGGTGGCTGCCCAATGGCTGGCATTGTGGGATTCCCTACAACGATAGATTCCCCTCTCCCATTCCCTATCCGTTGCCGTTGCTGGTGGGTCAATTCCAACACCTGAATGGAGGGAGCCGTGAGAATAGTATGATTTTCAATTAGGAATTTGCCGTCCTTGTCTTGGAGTGCTCCAAAGGGAACCAGGAATAGTTGCTCTTGCGGGATGAAGATGACATGAGCATTTGGGTCAGTGGGTAAGAGGTCAGCAATTGGTTCAATGAGAAGTTGATGGAGTTGCTGTAGATAGCGGTCTTTGAACTGTCGCTGAGGTTGAGAAACTATTTGCTGATTTTGGGTTGTGAAGTTCAAGGGTTGAAACTCCCCCCTAGTAACGGCCTGTGTTTGGCAAGCGCGATGATTAAAGCAACGAATCGCAGCAACTACACCATTTAGTGTTGTGTTTTGTTGCTGTCGTAGGGGTTTGAGGTCAACTCGACGAAACGCTATTTCACCTGTAGGTTGAATCACCCAGATCAAAAGTTCCGAAGGCACGCCGCGTAGCTTACCTTGAAGCCGGAATTTTTCAGGAATGATTGAATATTGAACTAGTGTGGCATGGCGTTCTCGGGCAATTTTTTGAATTTGCTCGATTGTAGGGGAAGTAAGATTACTCGTAGATTTAGCCGTAGCGCCAGGAGACAATCGCTGAGCCAGTAACTCTACAAAGGCTCGTGCCCTACCTCGTTCGGCAATTTCCAGAGCTGCCTCAGGTTTGCCTTGCGCAACGAGGACTTGTTGCAGCAGGGCGTAAGTAAGAACTTGGGTGTCAAAAATCGACACTTTATACATATCATCCAATCTAGGTCGGAGAGATTCCAAAACCTCAATTGCAGCCGTTAGTTTTTTTTCCGCTTCCCGAATATTGCCAGATTTAAATAGAGCATTACCGAGTTGAGCGAGTGTAACCCACTCTCCCTTTCGGTCTCCAATCGTTTGTGCTGTCTCCAAACTCTGCTTGTGGTACTCAATCGCATGCGGCAAGTCGCCTAGCTCCTCGTAAACCAGTCCTATATTTCCCAGAACGGCTCCTGCGGTTCTGCGATCGCCGACCTGCCTTATAATTCCTAAACTCTGCTGGCTGTACTCCAGAGCTTTGGTATAGTCGCCCTGGACATAGTAAATAAATCCCAAACTGCCGAGGGTACTTCCCTCATTTTGGCGATCACCAATTGCCTGCGCTGTTGCCAAACTCTGCTTATAGTAGCGAATGGCTTTAGCATTTTCACCCAAGTTAGCCTGAATCGTTCCTAGCGCTTGTAAGATTATCCCTTCCGTCTTGCGATCGGCAATTGTTCGCACTGTTGCCAGAGTCTGCTCATAGTACTCGTTCGCCTTGGTATAGTCGCCTAATGCTTCGTAGGCATTGCCCAAACTACCAAGTGTTTGTGCCTCTGCTGCGCGGTTTCCAAGATTCCGCTTAATTGCCAAAGCTCGTTGATGGTACTCAATGGCTGTGACATAATCACCTAAAGCTTGGTTAATATTGCCCATTCCATCTAACGCAATTCCCTCCTCACGAGCATCGCTGAGGGAGCGTGCAATGCTCAAGCTGTGCTGATAGTACTCAATGGCTTGGCGGTAGTCGCCCAAGTCAGTGTAAGCTCTTCCTAAACCACTGAAAGCCATTCCCTCCTGTTGGCGCTCACCTAGCTCCCGTGCGACTCTCAAGCTGTGCTGATAGTACTCAATGGCTTGGCTGTAATTACCGGAGTCAATATAAGCTCTTGCCAAACCCCCGAAAGCGACTCCCTCGTTCGTGCGGTTTCCAAGTTCCCGTGCAATTTTTAAGCTGTGCTGATAGTACTCAATGGCTCGGCTGTAGTCACCCACGTAAAGATAGGCAAGACCCAAATTTAAGAGTGCCTGCTCCTCCCCTTGGCGGTCTCCATTGGTTTGTGCCATAAGCAAAGATTGCCGCCAGTACTGAGCAGCTACATCGAGTCTTCTTCGATCAACAGCCAAATTAGACCTGCCAAGCACCTGGCAGTCATCTTTCAAAGTTGTCATAGGAGAGCTGGTAGGTAACGCTCTAGAGTCTTCAGATTGGCGTGAGGAGCTTTCATCCGATCCTGTAACATTAGCGGCAATTCGGTTACAGGCAGCTAATTGCGATATTACTGTCTCTGTTGCCAGTGAATTTGCGCTAGAAGATTGAAATTCAAGAAAAGCTGGAGGAGCTGGTGGTGGTGGTGGTGGTGGTGGGAGTGATGCTGGTGGAACAGGAGTAGGACTCGGCCCAAGCAAAATCTGGTTTATAAACCCATTCGCTTCGAGTTGAGGCGGTCTTGTGGTCAGCAAGTTGCCATAGAATAGATTGTGTTGAGCAGACAGTGTTGCTGCTCCGGCTGTCACATTCTTGACTACCACATCCCCGTTCTCCAGCAGGGTACCTGACTCTATTAGTTCCACTTGCCCGTTGCTGTTAACCCTCACTCCGGTAGCGTTGCCCCCACCTCCACCCGTCAGCAATTCCGGTAAAGAGGTAATAGGCAATGTCCAGTTTCCTGGTTGACCATCCGATGGTGTCGGAGGTCTGAGCTCCAGACTTAGTAGGTTTCCGCTCTGGCTCATGCGTACTAAATTTTCACCGGGTACCGCCGCTACTGTAATCTGGCCTTCTGGTGCTGTGAGTTGTCCCGTACTAACAACCGTGCCACCCAACAACGTTAAGTTTTGTCCCTGCCCTACACTCAGATTGGCACTGTTGATGATTGCTCCAGGTTGAGCTGTGATGAAAGCAAAAGCATTGGGTGCCCCGACTAACGAGCTATAGTCATTAGAACCACTAGCATTAAACCAATTAGAGCCAAAGCCAATCCCCGTTGCAGTGGTGGCAGAGAAAGAAGCCGGCACATTCAACGTCGCGCTGGAGCCAAAAATTATCCCGGCAGGATTCATCAGGAAGAGGTTGGAATTACCACCACTGACCTGAATAAGACCATTAATAACAGAGGGATTTCCACCCATGACTCGACCCAGTATATTTTGGATACTTGGGTCAGACAGAAAATTAGCAATCTGGTTTTGGTCAAGACCGAATGTTTGAAAGCTGTGGAATAGATTTTCGCCTGCTCGCGTACCGCCACTGATGTCCAATTGGTTTCCCTTGGGAGTCACAACAGTGCTAGTGCCGTTTGGAGACTGTTCTGCTGTAATCGGTTGAGTCTGTGCCTGTCCTGCTGGAATGGCGTAAAGGACAGCGATCCCCAAGGAAATCACAGGCAGAACCCGTGTATCCAACCATCTCACAGCTTTTGTAAAGTGTTTGAGTCCAGTAGTAATCGCTTCACAGTTTTGGAGATTCATGCTTCAAGTCAAGCAACAAACGTTCTCAGAAAGTGTTGCAAACCTTAATATAAATAGTTTAAACCTCGCTGTTTGTACAGTATGACTGGACTCACAGAGTTCAGACACATCTCTATTCATTTCAATATTGATAACTAAAATTAAAGTCTAAAATTTAAACTTTTTTAATCTCTGGATACCTTTACCTAATTGTATTAAAAAAGAATAACATCTAATAATAAAAGTACAAAATCACCCAAATCTATTTGGCTTGACATAAGCTCAACAATTTTTGGTATAACGATTTGAGGCTCAGTTCATCCTTAGAGTTATTCCTCAACAAAACAATATTAATGTTGTTTAAGTTAGCTGTAGAAATTCCGAAATTGAGTCACCAAGCTCTGCAAAAATTCTCATAACCTCATCACTGTAAAAAAAATTGAGATTAAAAATTTGGGCTGGAAGAGAGAGATATATTATCTATGCAATCTAAAGAAGCCAAAACTAAACCAAAGGAAACCAAAGAAACCTCATCAGCACATCCGAGCGGCGATAAGCATTTCAAAGTACTCGATATTACGATGAAGCGTAATCAGAACCGTCAAGATGCCCTGATTGAGGTGCTGCATAAAGCTCAGGAAGCGTTCGGCTTCCTGGAAGAAGATGTGTTGTTGTATGTTGCACGGGGACTGAAACTGCCCCTGAGCCACGTCGGGTGTTAGAAGCAATGGCGATCGCCGATTATGCGCTCGGAGCCAATCAATGTTACATCTACGTCCGTGCCAATATCCCCGTGTTTGGTTTAATCGCGGCTGATCCCGATTGAGCAAGAGGTGGGATTCGGCTACGGCAATTTGGGCAGAAGATTATTGAACTGTTGGGGGCGAAGAAGATTCACCCCGCCTGGGCAGTACCGGGAGGGGTGCGATTGCTAAGATGCGCTCAGCAATGAGTTGAAGAGAAATAACTTATTTCTTAGCAATTCTCTCAGTTTTGTAACCTCAATTCTGACACTTAATCGTGCAATATAACACTTCGTTACTCAAGCCTGTACGGAATCCACTTGAGGAGTAAAGATAGAGCTAGGGATAAGGATAGAGATAAGATTCATTCTCAACCCTATCTCCCTCGCGCTGCTATTACGCACCCGATCGCCCGACTCTGCACTTATGTTTGGCAGTCCCGATTGGGTGAGTCGTTACCACTCCCAGCGCCGTTTGAGAAAAAAGTTCGTAGAGTGTAGAACTATGACTATTTCGCCTCGTCGGGTATATTCCCAGCTCAGAAAGATTGACCAAGTTGATTCCATGACTAGTGCGCTTTACCGTGAGCTTGCCCAAGATGTGCTAGCGACACCGGGAGTCAGCTTAGCCATGAAACAAGCGATCGCCGAGCGTCTCAACCAAGCTAATCGCCGACTGGGACTGCAAACCGTTGGTGGTGAGGACAGCTACTAAGCTGATGTATCTTTAAAATTGCATCGTTCGGAGCGCCAGAATGACAAAAAGACGCTCCACATGCGGTTTGAGGAACGATTAGCTTAAATACTACAACAGATTAACTTTATAACGGGGCGCGGCTGTGCGCCCTATTGCTTTATACGCCGCCTGTCCACCAACTAACTCCTGAACTCGCTGAACCCCTCTCCAATGAAGAGTTAGTCACTCAAATTTTGAGCAATCCCCATAAGCAAGGCATAACCTTTTCGGGAGGGGAACCGTTTTGGCAAGCCCCAGCCCTTGCTCAACTCGCCAAACTCTTAAAAACGGCTGGGTTTAACATCATGTCGTTTACAGGATTTACCTTAGAAGAACTGCTCTCTGTTTGAGTGAAAGCTGACAATGATCATTCATTGTCGTGGCAGAGGGAGTAAAAACGGAAACGGAAACA
>NZ_DATNPA010000607.1:0-4151 GCF_036703385.1 Allocoleopsis sp.
ATGACGGCATGGTGATTTTGTGGAATTTGAATCTAGATAGCCTAATAGAACTCGGTTGTAGTTGGGTGCGCGATTACCTGCGAAACAACCTCAATGTGAGTGAGGGCGACAAGCATCTGTGCGATCGCATTTGCACCAAGCAATAAGTTTACAAGCCTACTATTCCTATGACTACTTTTACTGTAAACTTCAACCCCATCATTGAACTCACCGACGAGCAATTTTACCAACTCTGTCGAGCCAATCCTAATGTTAAATTTGAACGCAACGCTCAGGGAGAACTCATTATTATGCCACCCACAGGGGGAGAAACCGGGAATCGTAACGTTGAAATCGCCGCTGACTTTGTGATTTGGAACCGACAAACAAAGTTAGGTAAAGTCTTTGATTCCTCAACCTGTTTCAAACTTCCCAATGGTGCAGACCGTTCCCCTGATGTTTCCTGGATTAAGCAAGAACGCTGGGATACTCTTACTCCAGAAGAAAAAGAAAAATTTCCTCCTATAGCTCCTGATTTCGTGTTAGAACTCATGTCGCCTACCGATACTTTAAAGGCGACACAAGAGAAAATGCAGGAATATATGAAAAACGAGGTAAAACTTGGCTGGTTAATTGACCCTAAAACTCGTCGAGTCGAAATTTATCGCCAAGGACAGGACGTTGAAGTGCTGCAATCTCCGACAACCTTATCAGGAGAAGATGTTTTACCTGGATTTGTACTCAATCTCGAACTTCTTTAGTGGATGTGTGAGCGATCGCACTTTTTGCACACAGACAAAGCACTCACCCCAAACGAAGCGCTCAGTTGCTCGGTTAACTTGGAAGAGAAGCGAATGGGTTAAGTATGTATAAAATATTAAGAATTTAATAAAATACTTGACAGATGTCGTTGTTTGAATAGTTATTCCTTATACGTTTGCGATCGCTTCACGCTGCCCCTTGGGGCAATTACCTTGGAGTCGGCTGATGAACTCATACCCTAACCCAGCCTATGAATATCAAGTGGGAGGAAGCCTACCCCATGACGCCCCCACCTATGTCGTGCGACAAGCCGATCACGAACTCTATCAAGGCTTGAAGGCAGGGGAATTCTGTTATGTACTCAACTCCCGACAGATGGGGAAATCCTCACTCCGGGTGCGGACGATGCAGCACCTTCAAGCTGAGGGAATTGCTTGTGCTGCGATCGATATTACCGCCATTGGTACTTCAGATATTACGCCAGAGCAATGGTATGCCGGTGTGATAGACAGCATTGTTAGCAGCCTTAATTTGTATGAAACGTTTGATTTAAATACTTGGTGGTTTGAGTGTGGATTACTGTCTTATATTCAACGACTGAGTAAGTTTATTGAAGACGTTTTGCTCCGATTAATTCCACAAGATATTGTTGTTTTTATTGACGAAATCGATAGTATACTGAGCTTGAATTTCAACCTTGATGACTTTTTAGCTCTTATCCGCGACTGCTATAACAAGCGGGCAGATAATCCAAATTACCGAAGACTAACCTTTGCCATCATCGGAGTAGCAACACCTTCAGATTTAATTCAGGATAAACGACGCACTCCCTTTAATATTGGTCGAGCCATTGAATTAACAGGTTTTCAGTTCCAGGAAGCCCAGCCCTTGGTTGTAGGGTTGGCGCAAAAAGTTAGCAATGCCCAAGAGGTTCTACAAGAAGTTTTGGCTTGGACAGGTGGGCAACCGTTTCTCACTCAGAAGATTTGTCAGTTAGTCGTTCAACAAGCAGAAATCCATCCCTCCCTACCCCTCTTAAAAAAAGAAGATAAATCCCAAGTTGCTGAGTGGGTAGAGGAGTTGGTGCAGAAACGGATTGTTGAGAATTGGGAAACGCAGGATGAGCCGGAGCATTTGAGGACGATACGCGATCGCATTCTTTACAGTAGCCAACACAAGCATCAACTACTACAGCTATATCAGCAAATTTTGACCTCCGCTATCCCCGGAACCATAAAAGACACTCTTCATATTCCCCCCTTAACAAGGGGGATTAGGGGGGTAAGCGAGGGTGGCGAAGACGGGGAGGTGAAAGCTACAAATGAGCCAGAACAAATCGAATTGCGGCTGACAGGGTTAGTGGTCAAGCAACAGGGTAAATTAAAAGTTTACAATCGTATCTATGCCGCTGTTTTTAATCAAAGTTGGGTTGCTGCCCAGTGTCCCTCACCTCCAACGTTAGACGAACCGGAGAGTCAAGTTAGTCTGAATTCTCCTGTTGAAACACACACTCGCATCCCAACTAAACCGAGAAGATTAGAACCAAGTTCTCCCCTGAGTCGGCAAGAGTCCCGTAACCGCCAGATTTTGCTCAACAAGGTGAGAAATTACTGGATTAAAGGCGTCCTGGAAACCTCATTGCATGGTAGGGCGCTCATTGAATTGGGCTTAGAAGAACGACTGGACGCTGTGGTTCGTCCTTGGAGTTTAGCGTGGGAGAGTAGCGATATGCGATCGCCTCTGGAACCGCACAAAACGCGATCGCATCCACTTCCCCCAGGCACTTGCCTCATCGATAAATTTGACGAAATCGGAGCGGGGCGAACACTGCTCATTATAGGGGAACCGGGCTCTGGCAAAACCATAACCCTGTTGGAACTCACTAAAGATTTGATCGAGCGGACGGAGTTAGACTTGACTCAGCCGATACCAGTAGTATTTAATCTCTCCTCTTGGAGTCGTCACAAGCTAGCTTTAGCCCAACAGAACTCTGCCACGTCCTTCGCGGATTGGCTCGTGCAAGAACTACATACTAAATATCAGGTGTCCCCAGAAATTGGTCACACTTGGGTGAAACAACAGCAACTGCTGCTGCTACTCGATGGGTTAGATGAAGTCAGTGCCAAGCATCGGCAAGGATGTGTTGATGCCATCAATCGCTTCAATCAGGATTATGGTCAGACTGAGATAGTGGTATGTAGTCGTATTAAGGACTATGAAGTCCTCTCGACGCGTTTGCGATTCCAAGCTGCTATCTATCTGCAACCGCTAACCTTAGAGCAAATTCATCATTACCTGATCGCGGCTGGAGCAAAACTGACAGCCCTCAGTACTGCCCTGCGTACCAATGCCACACTGCAAGAGTTAGCTCAGTCTCCCCTAATGCTCAGCATTATGACTCTTGCTTTCCAGGATGTTTCTCTTGAGGAGTTGCCTAGGCGCGATCGCGAAGAACTCTGCTCCTATCTATTTAATGCTTACACGGAACGGATGTTTGACCGTCGGGGGGCTAATCGTTTCTACTCGAAAGAGCAAGCTAAGCGGTGGCTGATTTGGCTAGCTACACGGATGGTTCAGGAATCGCAAACCGTGTTTTTAATTGAGCGGATGCAGCCGGATTCGTTGCTAACCCTGTATCAAAAATGGCTCTATGCGATCGGGCTGGGACTCATTGCTCTCTTTAGTAGTGGTATTAGTATTGGGTTAATTGTGGGGCTTCTGATTGGCTCATACTTGGGACTAATGGCTGGGTTAATGCTTGGGGTGAGTAGTGGAATAATTACCGGGATAATTTTTGGGTGGATTAGTAGTCAGATTAATCCAGTTGAAACCCTAAAGTGGTCATGGGTAAAAGCAAAAGATCATCTGAGTATTGGGCTAGGTTTTGGGTTAATTGTAGGATTTCTTGATGTGCTAACCAGTGTGCTGTTTTATAGCCTGATGGTTGAGCCGAGTATCGATCTGATAATTGAAAGTTTGATAATTGGACTGAGGACTGCACTGAGTGCTACTTTGATTTTTATCCTGTTGCGGGGATTAACAGGTTCCGGCATAGAAACGAGTACAGTACCTAATCAAGGTATTTGGCAGTCTACTAGATATGCGATCGCTTTGGCGATGATCAGCGCCTTGAGTCTAGCCGTGGGTTCTTGGTTAGTTGGTATCCCCATTCTTTGTGGAGTGATTATTGGGTTACTGTTTGGGCTAGTTGGAGCAGGAGAACCTTGGGTAAAACACTTCACGCTGCGTCTTATTCTGTACTCCAATGGCCATATACCTTGGAATTATGCGCATTTCCTCGACTATGCCACCCAGCTTATCTTTTTACAAAAAGTAGGCGGAGGCTATATTTTCATCCATCGCCTGCTTTTAGAGTATTTCGCTGGGTTGGCTCAAGAGCCAGCCCAGCG
>NZ_DATNPA010000608.1:0-20576 GCF_036703385.1 Allocoleopsis sp.
TGTAAGTGTTCTCTGTCCGTATCCAGCGTTCTCACCAATTGTCTAAAATTGGCAAGAAAATCTCCCGGATTCTGGTTAAAATCAATCCACTGCACCTTCGCTAATTCTGGATGCAAGTCGCTGGGATTTACCTCCCGATGCAGCACTGTCACAAATCGTTTATTCAACTGTGCTGCATACTCCACCTCATCCGCGCAATAGGGTGAATTCACTGATCGCGGTGAGAGAATAAACAAAAAGTTATCGCTAGCTTGAATTCCCTGTTTAATCTCCTGGGCAAAATCCGCCCCCGATGCAATACTTTCTTGGTCGAACCAAGTCGTTTTTCCCTGAAGTTGCAGTTCATCATTCAGCTTCCGGGCAAAATCCGCATCCGCACGAGAATAGGAAATAAACACATCCAACGACTCAGCAGGCGGTTGCCGCAAACTTTCATCAATGAATTCTTCCATTAACGGTGTCGGTTGATGCAGCGTTCTCTTTTTTGCCACATTCAGCCAAGACTGGGCACTCCGCAGGTTATACCCTCGCAGCAGAATACTCGGATTCTCGTGTTGCCGCTTCCACTTCAGCGCTTTGGTCAGCAAAACCTTATGCTCGTTATAGTAAGCTTCATCCTGCTGCAAAATCCTCAGCAGTTGGCTTTCATCCAGATGATAATCCTCTTCCTTCACATTGTCCGTCAGGTCAACATAGTGCAAATCCCGCAACGCATTCGGTATCGATTCGGATGATATTTCTCGCACCAAAACGGGAATAATCCGCTTATTCAGCGATAAAGCATAATCTAATTCTTGCCGAGTAAAATAGGACTTTACCGAGTCAGGCGAAAGCAAATAAACCACATTATCCGCCTGTTCGCTCCCCCGCTTAATCGCCTCCTCAAACGCTTCCCCCGTTTGAATATCCGTCTCATTCGTCCAAACCGTAATACTTTCCCGCCTCAGACTGTTGCAAATCTTCTCCATCGTCGCCCTATCCTCATCGGCGTAGGAGATAAACACCTGAGTCATCAAGTTGTTGGCATTCTTGATACTTTCGGTGATGTATTCGCAATGTAAATCAGTCGGGATGCAAGGCGGTTGCTCGTCTTTAAAGCGTATTTTGAGCCAATCTTCTGCCTGCTGTTTCTCTTCCGCAATTAACAGGCAACTCGTTTGTTTTTGATTCCTCTCCCACTCCAAAGCCTTGGCTAAAAATTGGGTATGCTGTTTGACATAATCCTCATGGTTTTGGAATACCTTAATCAAGTCAGCAATAGATTTTTCAAAATCGTTGATACCCTCTTGGAACCAGAGCCAGTTAAGTTTGCGGATAATGGGGTGTGTTTGCTCCTGAAACTCGTCGGCTTTTACATGGAGTAAAGGGATGATGCGTTTATTTCGCTTAACAGCCAAGTCGATTTCTTTTCGGCAATAGGGTGATTTGACCGAGTGCGGCGCAATGATAAATATGAAATTATGTGCCTTCTCAATGCCATCATCAATTTGCAGTTGATAGTCTACGCTATAAGGAATATCCCTTTGGTCAAACCAAACCTTGAAACCTTGTTCAGTTAATCGTTTGTGAAGCTTTTCGGCAAATGCTTTACTATCTGCTCGTCCATAAGAGATGAAGGCATCGAAAAACTTTATCATTTTGAGGCACCCACACAAATTGATAGATCGAAGGCTTCGACAGGGATTAAGACGATGAGATTATCGCGGTTTTCAGTTGGATGGAATACACCTACTCTGGGAAGTCAGGAGTCAGGAGTCAGGAGTCAGGAGATAGATGACTGTACTTCACCCATTTGAGAACGGCTATATCTATATTTGAAAGATCAAACCAAAAGAGCGATGACTGGAAGCTCACGGCTCTTCCGCGATCGCACCTTGTCTAGAAAGATATCAATAGGACTTACGCACAGCCTCTACCTGTAGGGGGTGTTAGCGTAACGCACCATTACCGCTATATGTGATGTAGCTGCGTAAGTCCTGTCAAATGAATCTATGCTTTACCCATAAGTCCCAGGATGCTGTAGGGGCGAAGCATTTGGATGATAGCTTAGAGGTAAAAACTAGGATTTTTCTGTCCAAATGCTTCGCCCTTCCACGCTCTCGAAAGTTATCTAAAAACCGAAAGGAGTTTGACATGTCTTTCTATGACAAAGCCAACAAAAAAACTGAACCGTATAAACTCCTGGCGCTTGATGGTGGTGGCATCCGTGGGCTAATTACGCTTGAGGTGTTGGCTAAAATTGAAGCTACTTTGCGGGAAGCCTTGGGTCGCGACGAGAGTTTTGTCCTAGCCAATTACTTCGATTACATTGCAGGTACAAGTACGGGTGCAATCATCGCAACTGCCCTTTCCTTGGGCATGTCTGTAGCAGATATTCAAAAATTTTATCGGGAAAGTGGCGAAAAGATGTTTGCCAAAGCATTCATTGTCAGACGCCTCCGCTATAGGTACGAAGATGAAAAACTCTCCGATGAACTCAAGAATGTATTTGGAGAGGACACTACCTTCGGTAGCGAATGTCTAAACACCCTCCTGATGCTGGTAATGCGTAACGCTACTACAGACTCGCCTTGGCCACTCTCCAATAACCCTCATGCCAAGTACAACGACCCCAACAGACCAAGCTGCAACTTGAAACTTCCCCTGTGGCAGCTCGTCCGAGCCAGTACTGCCGCTCCAGTCTTCTTTCCACCTGAAGTAATTCAGTTAGGTAGCAAGGAGTTTATCTTCGTCGATGGCGGTGTGACTCCCTACAATAACCCAGCCTTCCAACTCTTCTTGATGGCCACCCTCGAACCCTATAAACTCATGTGGCCTTCGGGTGAAGACAAGATGCTTTTGGTGTCGGTTGGTACTGGCATAACCCCTAACATCAATCCAGAACTTCAAGCCTCTAGTATGCACTTAGTCTACAATGCTGAGACTATCCCGCTGGCACTTATGCTTGCTACCCAGTACGAACAAGACTTTCTGTGTCGTATTTTCGGCAAGTGTTTATTAGGTGACGCCCTTGACCGGGAGGTAGGTGACCTGTTGGAAATAAAGGGACCTATGGAATCAAAGCTTTTCACCTACATGCGCTACAACGTTGAACTAACTCGTGAGGGATTGGATAGGTTAGGTGGATTGGATGATATTAGACCCGAGCATGTCCAGTCAATGGATTCAATCGAACATATGACTGAGCTAGAACGCATAGGACAAGCGATCGCGAAAAAAGTAAAACGGGAGTACTTCACTGGGTTTTTGCACTCACCCTGATCGTGAGCTTGAAGGCTTAGCACAATTGTGCCAAAAGTACGAAGTTATTTTTAGACAAGCCCTAAGAGCCGATCACAGCGAGGTTGTCTTCAGATCACCGAAGGTGCGAAGGGAAAAGGAGAAATCGCTCTTTTCCTATCCCTTCATAGCCCGTGTTACAACTTTGTCACAGACGTTCCCAGCCACCCAGAAAAGTTCTGCTGTTGAGCTTGGGTTAAATTCTCTAGCGGCACGATCTGGTAACGACTGGGTCGTGGTACACCTAAGGTAACGGGTAAGGTGCGAAGTTCTTCTTGGTGGAAAACGCTCAACTGGATGGTATCACCAACGCTGTAATCTTTGAGGCGATCGCTCAATTGTTCAGCCGTTACCCGCCAGCCATTAATGGCGAGCAATTCATCTCCCGCATCGACTCCCGCCACGGCGGCTGGAGAAGCGGCTTCGACAAACTGGATGAGCGTTTTACCATTCTCTGCATTCACGTTCAGCCCTAAGTGAGGTAGACTTTCCCCTGATTCAACACTCAATAGGCGCAAACCGAAAGGTTCGAGGTACTTGTCAAAGGGTAATTCATCGGTGCCATCAATATAGCGATTAAAGAAATCACTCAAATCGGTCTGTGCCACCGACTCGATCACCTCCCGCAGCTGTTGAGACGTGAAGCCAATTTCCTGGATGCCGAAACGCTGCCACATCTTGCGCATCACATCATCGAGTGATCGCTGATTCCCATGTCGTGCACGGATGAGTAAATCCAACAAGAATGAAACAATTTCCCCCTTCAGATAGTAGGAAATCTGGGAATTGTTGCTGTTTGCATCTCGTCGATAAAGTTTAATCCAGGCATCAAAACTTGACTCGCTCAGTGGCTGTACTTTACGACCCGGTATCATTTGTAACTGAGTAATTTCCTTACTCAAGTTGTCTAATAAATTCTTAGCGTCATAAATCTTCGCCCTGTAGGGAATCACCATGTCGTAGTAACTGGTCGCCCCTTCGCAAAACCACAGAGACGTTGTGTAATTTTCTTGCTCATAGTTAAACTGCTCCAGTGCTTTCGGACGAATCCGCTTAACATTCCACAGGTGAAAGAATTCGTGGGCAACCAGTTGCATAAAGCGGTTGTACTTCTCCTTCGCCCGAAACCCGAAGCGAGAGTAATTCAACGAACAGGAATTCTTGTGTTCCAAACCGCCGAAGCCGTTTGAGGAGAGATGCAGCAAAAATAGGTAGCGATCGTAGGGTAAGCCCCCAAACAACTCAGCTTCCACCTCAATAATTTTCTTTGTGTCCTCGATAATCCGTTCTGGATTCGCGTTACCCTGTCCCCAGATAGCGAGTTGATGGGGTTTAGAGAGCACGTCAAAGCTATATAGCTGCTGAGTCCCAATTTCAAAGGGGCTATCGACCAAGGTGTCGAAGTCTGCCGCCTCAAATGTGTTGGGTTCTCCAGGGAGCGAGCGCAAGGGGGTCGTGACGCGCCAATCCGGTTTGGGTGGCACAATCGTTACCCGAATCGGTTGCTGTTCCCACCTTGGTATAAAAAAGAATAGCGCCGCACCATTAAAATAGCCGTGAGTATTATCCAAATGATTGGTACGCACCGAGAGTTCATTGGCGAATACGCGATAACGCACGGTTATTTCGGAAGTATCCGCCGTCTCAATTTGCCAATGATTTTTGCTGATTTTGCGTGCAAGCAAACGGTTCCGTTGGTCACCGGTGTCAGCAGAAAAGTCTTGGAGATGTTTAGCATACTCCCGCACTAAATAAGAACCTGGAGTCCAAACAGGCAATTTCAAATCCAGCACAGGTTCCTGCCAGCCTTTGACAAAGAGCGTTACCTCAAACAGATGTGATTCTGGCTGAGGCATTGCCACCTGGTATCGGATTGATGGTGCAGTTCTGTGTAAGCCAATGGGTCGAACGGTTGTTGCTTCTGTCATTGTTACGAAAATTAGCAATCAGCAATTAGCTCTTAAGGTAGCAATGGTTAGCCATTGATTGCTTGGGGAGTGTCATACTCCCCCATTTCCCACCTTCTCTCAGGTTAGATGTAAATCTACACAAAAGCTCCGGTTGTTGCCCCTGAACCTTGATGGGGTAGTCACGGAGAGTAAAAACGGGGATCAATCCCTACAGGAAGATCCTCTTGGCAATTCAGTCACAGTCTTTTCGTACCCGTTGCCCTTTTAGACGCGTCCTGCTAGATGAGCCAGCTGCTTGATATTGATCAGGCAGAGTGTGTGATTTTCCGGCTCGGTCTTAATCCAGCCTTTACTATCAAGCTTGTCCATAATTTTGGCTGTATCGTCGGCGCTGATGTCGGAGATATCTGCCAAATCCTTATAGGAGAAGTTGTAGATTTCTGTTCCCTTTTCAGTGGGTTGACCATAGTTTTCTGCTAAACCCACCAGCGTGCCGACTAACTTGACGGCAGGTGGCTGATGGCGTCGTTGTAGGCGAATATTGCTCTGGCGTAGTCGCCGCACCATCAGTTGCAGCATCCGGTGGTGTAGCTGGGGATCTTTGAAAAGAGTTTGAATGAAGCGTTGGGCAGAGACACTGAGTAATTTTACGTCAGAAAGAGCAAGCACGTCCGTCGATCGGGGAGATTCATCGAGAATTGCCATTTCCCCAAAAAAATCACCCCGGCCTAAAATGGCTAGAGTGACAACGTTGTCCCCGGAAAGGCGTCGTACTTTGACCCAGCCAGAGACAACAAAGTAAACAGCGTTGCCCCAAGCATCTTCCATAAGAACCGCTCTCCCTGCCGGGTATTCGTGTTCGACAACAACCGACAGGAGCCATTCTAATGTCTCTGGGTTAGCGGTATTAAACAGTGGGAAAAGCTCATTAAAAGCTTTGGTCTGCATGAAAGGTTTTTAAAGATAGAGTCTGAGGATGCGAGAGCCGTAACAGTCAGCAATTAGCGTAATGCTATAGAAGATTCCCCGGCTTCGGTACCCGCTGAGTCTTGAATTAACTACTGGTGGGTCGTTATACTGGGAAACCCCTACGCTTCCATTACACCACACTACAAGAACAGTACCCAACTTCCCTTAGTTGGATAGAGGCGATCGCTATCATTGCTCAATCCCTTCACCCCTTTCCCGATTCCTACCAAAAGCGACTCCGATACTGACCCTGTTACATCCCCACCTTCACTCCCAATAGTGAAATGCGAAGCTGATATGCATCTGAGCAAGCTACTTTAGGTGGGATTTCTGGCTCATCCTACAAAAAACAAGCCAAACACCAACGAGAGTGTTATCTTTTGAGCGACGCTATATAGCTTCAGTCAGTTTCACACTATGGTGGCTAAACTTCATCAACTCATAAAGATCGCAAGCGGATAACTCTTCCTGAGTTGGCTCATCAGTTTGGCAGATTGCCACAATGGGATCCCCGTATCCTTTAGCTCTACCAATCAAAAAAAGTTTTTTACCTGCATATTCTCCAATTACCCTGAAATTGTCAGACGTAAAAAAGTCTACGTAATTAAAGAAGCTACGATTTTTAATGTGCATATTTTTTCCTCCTGAGTTCTTGAATAAGGGTATTCGTCAGTGTTAATTAGCTACGCTAGAAATGTTTTCCTTGATTTGTGTATTTTCTTCTCAAGCTGTGATTATGATTCAATAGATTAGGAATACCTTCAATTTCCCACAGAGAATGACGAAGATTGTATTTGGTCGTATTAATTTTAGGAAAACTGGATGGATTTAGAAACCCAGTTGGCGGGATTAGTTTAGAAGGTAATCGTACAGTACTATTCGTTTTGATTGCCATAATTTTTGATATCAGCTAGGGAAGGTTATACAAATGGCTTCATTCATCAATCTGATTAACTTACTAACAGACAATTCATGAAGCTCATTTTCGTTGCTGCAACTCGATAGACTGGTGGACGAATGTCGGGGCTGAGTTATGAAGTGTAGACTCTCCCAAGCCTCGGCTTCTCTAGCTCACACCTCGATGAAGATAAACGCTTATGAGAGACCCCAAATCACTTGGTCAAGAGAACACTTACTACTGTGATACTCCTCTGTTGAAATCGCTTGAGTCTCCAGTAATTTCTCGTAATGGCTTATTTCGTTGCGGTATTGCCACTCACGATCCAAGTATTTCGTTCCAGCTTCGAGGGCTTCTGAAATACTTACAAAGAGTCCACTCCCTAGTTGGGATTCTGGGTCATCTTGATGGCGAAAACATCTGTATGTATACCCGTTTGGAAGTTGGATTGGGCAAACAAAGAAGTTTCTGTAGCTGATTCCTTTGTTGTAGAGATATTTTTTTTCAAGCATCCTTAGGTCTCCTCCTGTTTACTCCAGTGTTTTGAGGCGTGATTTGTCCCGTTTATTTAATCTTTTGCTCAAGCCTGACAGTTTTCACCCTTCCTGCATCATGTAACTGTGTAGTCTAGCGATCGCTGCCATCAATTAAAAACTGCAAACCTTCAACCTTCAACCTATTTCTAAGACAGACTCAAAGAAATGGCTATCTTGTTAAAGCCTTGCCTCAAGCAAGATGCACCCTGTATGAATCAGAGTTTGCAGGTATTGGCTTAGGTGATTGCTTTGAAAACCCAAAAGCCTCTGCGTTTGCCAAGCGTCTAAGACGCAAGCGGAGGAAAGACAACGGACTTGGTTCTTGAAGAAAAGTCTAATTAACCTTTAGCCAAACTTAATGGGTGAATCTAGAGGTTAAAGGAGACAATGACTGCGGACGTGTGTCTAGACAATTCTTTTGTTAAGTTCCTGGCTCAACAGCTCCCCATCTAGAGCCCAATTTCGAGAAGTACGTTGTTTATAGCCCGTTACGTCTGCACGGCTGTCAGGGATTTAGACCTTGAGTCGATGAGTCGGTCAATACAGATTCGACCGTAGCTGAGTGCCTGATCGAGGGTTAAAAAACAGAAGGGTTCATTGTATTGATTTCCTTCTGGGTCAACGTAATCAACGGTGAGCCCGTTCCACTCTTGTGTGGCAACAATAATCCAATTTTTGTAAGTCATCGTCTGTCCCTCTAATCACTTGTAGCGGTTTGCGAGGTGGGTCAAGAAACAGGTAGCTGACACTGCCTGGGTTGGCAGTACTACCCGCTAGGAGACCCCAAGGACAACGGCTTACATTCAGCTGATGTCAATGGTACTCCTTCCAGTGCCTACGGAGTTAGCTGACGGGCTCAGACTGGAAGGTGTCTGTCTTACTGTGAGTAAGATTTGCCCCAAAAATTGGTTCCTCCGTTCTCCTCCAACTTAAGACTTTTTTCAGGGGTCACGGGTTGAAGAAGATTAGGCTACCCACTTACTTGTCTAAGAGTATTACTCCTTTGTGACGTAATTGTCTAGCTACAGTAATATTTCTTCAATCTTAAAGGTTGGTAACGCATGACTCAGGTAACGATTTTTCTAAAAAATTCAGTTAACCTGTCATTAAAGGCTTGGTAGTTTATCGCACTGGCTTTCCCAGCCCTAACCGATTGTCTCGAAAGAGATTTATAATGGAAAAGTTTTGTCATCCACAGATTATTGTCAGAAAAACTAATGGGTATCAGTCAGGGCTCAGGCAGAGTCTTCAGGACTTGAAGCCATGCTGATAACAGACGATTTACTACTATATTACAAACGCTGCCGACGTCGGGCGTTTCTGGATGTTTACGGCGACCGAATTCAGCAAGACCCAGAACAAGACTTTTTGCTAAAACTGCGACAAGATAGCTTAGCGTATCGGCAAGCGATTCTCGATGTCGCACCGCATCAGTCCCCCAATTACCCGAGAAGAGATTGGGCAGCCGGGGCAAAGGCGACTTTGGAATTGATGCAGCAGGGGGTAGATCAGATTTCTCAAGGCATTCTGCTGATGCAAACAGCCCCAGGGGTGACCCTATTGAGCCGTCCAGATTTGCTGGTCAAACAGCCGGGGCTGTCTAATTTTGGGGATTGGATATATGTTCCTACCCTGATTAAGCTAGGTAAGCGTTCCAAGCCAGAGTATCAAATCGTCGCTGCGTTTGCGGCTCATCTGTTGGCGGCTGTACAGGGCGTCTTGCCTAGCTCAGCCCAGTTAATTTTGCGTCGCCAAGATGCTTACTCGGTGAGTTTAGCACGATGGGAGCCTTTGATGCAGGAGGTTCTCTCCGAATGTATTGACACACTCCTACAGCGACAGGAGCCGGATATATTTATTTCTCGTCAGAAGTGTAGTTTATGTCATTGGTACAGCACTTGTCACGCGATCGCTAAAGCGAAGCAGCACATTTCCCTATTACCAGGAGTAACCCCTAGCCGCTATCGGGATTTACAAGCTCTGGGTTTAACCACAGTAGAATCTCTAGCTCAATCCCCCATTAACCTACTAGAACCAGCCGTTGGCAGCGAAGTAGCTGTTGATTTAGTGCAGCAGGCGCAATCCATTGTGCAGAATCGAGCGATTCTCCGTCAACGCAGCGGGGCAGAAACCCAGACACTTGAGCTTTTCACCCATCCCGATGTCTTAACCACAGCATCTGTGGAACTTTACTTTGATATTGAGGCAGAGCCAGAGCTGAAACTTGACTATTTACTAGGCGTCTTGGTGATTGATCATCGCACTCATACCGAGACATTTCATCCCCTGATCGCAGAACACCCTAAAGATGAAGCTTTAATCTGGCAACAATTTTTAGATTTGGTACTGTTCTATCCGGAAGCGCCAATCTTCCATTTTTCAGAGTACGAAGTTGAGACGGTTAAACGCTTAGCAAAACTCTATCAAACACCGCAACCCTTGGTTAAACATATCCTCTCTCGTTTGGTAGATATACATTGGGAGGTGATGAACACTGCAACCCTGCCAGTAGAGAGTTATTCTCTTAAACACCTCGCTCGATGGATCGGTTTCGAGTGGCGTGATTCAGGTGTTACAGGTTCCCAATGCGTTTGTTTGTACAACCACTGGTTAGAGACAGGCGATCGCACGCCTCTCGATGCTATTGTGCGGTACAACGAAGACGACTGTCGTGCTACTTACTACCTCAAAAACTGGCTCAAAAATTTTATGCAAGAATCGGTTCAAAATTCTACAAAAAGTTATGCAAAGATTTCTGAATAAATTAGCATTATTTATTTAAGTTACAAGTTTTTCTTATGAATGAATGTTAGCCTAAAATGAGATTAACTTTTTCAGTCATGCAGGCTGATGAAAGTCTCTAGGCAATTTATCCAAGGTGATCGATATGCTTCCTTTATTTCTCCTCCTTCTGATCCTCGCTTGCGGAAGCATTTTAATATCACTCAAAGCTTCTCACGAAATCTCTCGCATTCTAGCAAGTGGCTGTGCCATTTTCTGTTTAATTTTCGGGTTTGCTCTAGCCCCCTGGCCAATCCAACTGTTGATTGTTGCGCTTCTTCTGGGCGTAGAGCGGCTCTATCCCTTTCGCAGGCTTGGAGCCGTTCCCATCACTCTTGCTCCAAATAAGCGGAGATAATTTTTTGCTGGTTTGGGTAGGAAGACTGCCCAAGAAGACCCTAGCCGACCCTTGATGGGTCGGCTTTTGCTTGGTACAACATTTAAAATTGCTGTAAAACCCACATGATTTATGCGTGGGAGTGTCAAGCAACCACACTTGATTAAGTTCAGTTTATATTGGGGCGAGGTTTGTGAGCAATGTGATGATGCACAGACAATAAAGTTGCAGAAATTATTCTGAACTCCTGCAACTCCTGTCTCCTGAATTTCTTGTTGATCGAAAGACAATCGCGCATACCCAAGAGGACTTTAGCAGGAAGCTTGTTGTAGTGAAAAATGAGTGCGCATCCAAGTCTGCGGTGCACCCTGCCAGGGCATCGACACGCCCCCAAAAGTACGCAAATTCTGCCAGTAACGGTCAAAGATACTGTTTGTAGCAGTGGTGGAGTTGCCTCTCAACTCAAACATACGATTGGCGATCATCCAGCCCACTCGTGTGGTAAATACCTCAGCAGAAAAGACAGCATTCGCCACTTCTTGCCTCTGTTCATGAGTTAGCCTTAACTCCCTATCCCATGCCGCTTGTACTAGTTCTGCCACTTCATCTGCCAGTCTAAGAGCCGTTTTAAGTTCAATCCATAAATCCTCGTAATCACCAAGGCTGTAGGAGTCTTGCGCTACGCTATCTAAGCCTGAAGTGGGCTTGAGTTGGCTGATTGTCTTTGTGTACTCTTGCATGGCTTCTAAAGCACCCTGCCCAATTCCCAAACCCACGTGGGTTTTCGTGAGCTGGGCAAGGATTCCCATAAAGCTGGCAAAGGCACTGTCAGAGGGATTCGTGGGAAGCAAAATCTCATCCTTGTCTATGAGGACGTTATGGAAGATGAAACTCCCACTATCGGTTCGACTTTGTCCAATCTTGTCCCAATTAGAGATAACCCCCAGACGATCTTTAGGAACGATGCAGAAGAACGGCTCCTGAACGCCCTCTTGCCAAGCTGAGAATACCCGCAGATCCGCCGCCGCAACAACTGAATCAAAGTGCTTGACTCCGTTGAGGCGGAAGCGATCGCCCTCTGGGGTGATTTTCAGCTTTGTATCCCACCTGTCAATCGCGTTAGCCCACAACCACTGATTCCGGGCAGTGTATCGATAATATGTTTCCTTTTGCTCTGGGGTTCCAGAAATATGACTCAAGACGGTTAAGTTCAGATGATTGCCATACAACTGTCCGATGGAACCTTCTGCTTTGGACAGTTCATAGACAATTTTGAGCGCCTCTACCCACGTTGCTCCACCGCCACCATATTCTTTCGGTACCATCAAATCGAGCAGTCCACTTTCACGTAGCGGCTTGATTTCATCCTCTAAAATTCCAGCTTCGGTATCGCGTTTCACAGCAAATTGAGCAAGTTTTTGGGATAAAGAAACCGCTATATCTATATAGGTGGGTGGTTTTCTGACATTTAATAACATGGCACAATCATCCTTAGTGTTGTTTGGGGAATAGGGTGGGGAAAGACGCAATCAAGGAATTGATAGAATTCAGCATTGGTCACATCACCCTATTTCCTTTTTCCTTTTTCTGAGTCTTGGCGTTTAGCCATCATCTTTGTTTGGGTCGCTTAGGGGTGAAGCTAAGCGATTCGATTCAAACCGTCGAAAACCCCACAATTCCCACTTACCGTCAAAGTTAGGATGAATTATCTCAGAAAATAATCTACGGTAAATCTGTCGGAATAGTGTATTATGGGATTATAAGGCTTTATTGTCGCATAGACCGCTTAAAAAAAGCAAGGGCGCTTTTGTCTATTCCAACAGAGTACCCAAGATTGGTCTCCAGAACCTTGTATCTAAGGCCGATGGCGCGATCGCTTCTTGGTGTCCTGGCACCCACCCGATGCTAAAGCCTCAAGGAATTGCGATCGCGGTTCACTCCAATTTCTTTGACGAAGATGGGACTTCCTCGCCACTTCACTCACACCCTTGTTGTCGTTACTCGCCAGTCGATTGCCGCTAAGTTCAGCCATTCCCAGCCAGTGTACAGGCTTAAAAGCGACGTTAAGAGTTTGTGAACACCTTATTTTCTCTCCGAAGAGAAGCCATACTGGGTACAGACGTAGAACGAACCCAGTTCGCGATTTATAAGTAGTAGCTAAGATAATAAAAGTCTACGTCTTAATCGTGACAACAGTTTTGCTTCTTTTCGTCTTACTTCATCCGCACTCAAATAGGAAGATAAAAAAAGGTCGAGTATGAACATCAAAGCTATTGCTCTTGTTGCAATTTTAGGTCTTTGTGTACCTGCTATTACAAACCTTGCGATTACTCCTCAAGCTCTTGCCGATGAGCCGCAACCACCAACAGCTCCAACAGGCGGATTTACCGATGGACTCTGGACTGTATCTCTATGGTATGCCAACAATTCGTACAATTACAGCGTGAAGAATCATCAGACAGGAGCTGCTCTCTACTTAGCGGGTGCGGAAGAATCAGTTGATAGCGATCGTCGTGTCTATACTTGGCGCAGTGGTATGAATGATTACCAAGTCTTGTGGCAACCGAGCGATCCTCGTGTGATTCGCTTGCAAGTTATTGCTCCCAATGGTAAGCAGGTTTTAAATCGTTTACTTCGTAAACAGTTTAACTAAAATAATTGTTATGACGTCGGATTTCGTATGAGGAATCCGCTGGTGCGTGTTTAAATCTCCTTCCCACCTGGTAGGAGATTGCTTAAAAGTTTTTATTTCATACTTTAATTTGATCCCGGCTTTTTATAGAGTACTGGGGATACTTGTCTGTTGGTTCCTCCGTATGCCCCCTGAGTTCCATTCGTGAGGCATAGGCGTCAGTGAAGGCAATAGTAGCCATTCTTGGGTCTAGGTCAGGAGGGAATACAACAATATCCATTCCTGAATTCAGTGCCATACGGTGAAATCGAATAGCATCAAGTAATGGATAGAAGGTAATAGGAATCCATCCACCATTGTTAAAGTAAACAACAACTCGGTGCCTTGTATCCTCTTGCAGAGGTAGTGGAACCTGCCAGGGAGAATCCACAATCACTATACCTTTATGGTGAGACAGCTCTACCTACCTTTATGGCTTTCAGTCAACAGTAAAAGCCACTACCTTTTGGCATATTTCTGAAGAAGGTGAGGGAGAATACACAGCGATCGCCAAGGTATAGCAATAGACCACTCATCACTAATCACGAACGGTGTCAATGCCTCTAGCCAGAAAATCCAGTAAAATTCGTTGGTGAGGCAGCCCAATCGGACGCACCTGATCTGCTTTCTGGGAGTAGCAGCTGCCTGATCGAATCTGTTCAGGGGTCAATAACCCCATGTCCCAACCTTCTCCTAGTACCAATTGCTCGAATTCCACCGTCAGGGGGGCGTGGAAAACATGACGAAGTACTTTTGAATCTGAATAGCAACCAAACTCCGATACCCAAGGTGGGGTATAGCTGATTTCTTCCCCCAGTTCCCGCAGAAGCGCTTCTTGTGGTGTCTCACCGGGATCGATATGACCCCCAAAGAAGCCCCAATGACCAGGGTAGATGATGCCAGGGATGTTGTCTCGTAGTTGCATGAGGAATCGATCTGAGGAGTAGAGAATCGCGATCGCAACTTCAACCGGCTTACTATTCATGGGCTTGCTTCTGGGACTACGGGTTGTTCAAGGTTTCCTGGCTTCCGATTTAGCAACTGCTCCTCCTGAACGTAGACTTCGCCTAACTCCTGTCCGCCAACAGGAATGCTTTGGAATTGTAGTTTACCCTTGATTGAGACTTCATCACCAAGGTTGGGAACGTTTTGGTTGGTGAACACCCAAATTGAGCCAGTTGCATCCTTCAGTTGGTAAGCACTAGAGTCTAAAAGCGGTGCGCGATTGGTAACTTGACCCTGAAGGTACACGATCGCGTCATTATTGGGATTTTGCGAAATATCTCTAATTTTTATGGCATTTGCGCCCATATTGAAGCCACTGATTCCCAGCAAGCCTGAGTTACTACAGCCAATCAACCCTACCCCAAATACTAAACAGTACAAGGGTAAAAGATGAACCCTTCGGAACATCTGCCCTGCCCTGCTAGAGATGGAAGAGGGGGAGGGGTTACCTGTCGCTTTTCTAGATTGCATCGGCTTAATTTTTACCAGCATCAGCGTCATAGTTTAATTAATATTGTTTCTCGGCTTTTGCTTTCGCACGATATACAAACTTAATCCTTGTTTATAGAGGAGCGAAATCTGCGAAACTGTTATGGTTTATGGTCTACCTGCTCAAAGAAGCAGATAGTAAAGTTGTACAGAAAATGCTCTGACAATCGCGATGGACTCAACCTACGCCAACATACTAGATGGTAAAGCTCTTGCTCAACGAATTCAGGCTCAGCTCGCTGATGAGGTAGCTCAGCTGCTCTCAACCTTCGGACGCCCTCCAGGATTAGCCGTGTTGATGGTTGGTGACAACCCGGCTAGCGCCGCCTACGTGCGGGGGAAAGAGCGTGCCTGCGCGAAGGTAGGGATTGCCTCGTTTGGTCGTCATTTCCCAACGAACACCTCCCAAACCGAACTAGAGCAAACGATTGAAGCGCTCAATCAAGATGAGCGCGTCGATGGAATTCTCGTCCAACTCCCCTTACCCAACCATTTAGATGCTGTTTCATTACTTCACCAAATTCATCCGGATAAAGATGCTGATGGACTGCATCCAGTTAACCTAGGGCGTTTGGTACGAGGAGAGTCGGGATTGCGCAGTTGCACGCCTGCGGGAGTAATGCGCTTGTTACGGGAGTACCAAATTGATATTAAAGGCAAACAGGCTGTTGTGGTCGGACGCAGCATTTTGGTAGGGAAGCCGATGGCGCTGATGCTTCTAGAAGCAGATGCCACTGTGATGATCGCCCATTCGCGATCGCAAAATCTCAAGGAACTCACCCGCAGCGCTGACATTTTGATTGCAGCCATCGGACGCCCCCAATTCATCACGGCTGACATGGTCAAACCTCAATCCGTGGTGATTGATGTTGGGATTAATCGCGTCTGTGACTCCAGTGGTCAATCCCGTCTGATAGGCGATGTTCACTTTGACACGGTTCGGGACATTGCACAATACATCACCCCTGTTCCAGGGGGTGTTGGTGCGATGACTGTTGCCATGTTATTGCACAATACTGTACTGAGCTATAAACGAACGCAATCATAACGAGGCCAACGCCCCGTAGAATTGTTAAAACAGTGACAAAAAATCAAGGAATTAAGGCATGGTAGCGACGGAAGGGCGACCTGCCCCCAAAGGGGAATCCCTCACTTTTGACTTATCAACGTATTTAAAGGAACGGCAAGCTCAAGTAGAGGCGGCTCTAGACCGTTCTCTCCCCCTCACCTATCCAGAAAAGGTTTATGAGGCAATGCGCTATTCCCTGTTAGCGGGGGGTAAACGCTTGCGTCCAATTCTTTGCCTTGCCACTTGTGAGCTAACCGGTGGCACAGTGGAGATGGCAATGCCAACTGCCTGTGCCCTGGAAATGATTCACACTATGTCGTTGATTCATGATGACCTACCAGCAATGGATAACGACGACTACCGCCGAGGCAAACTAACGAATCACAAGGTTTATGGGGAAGACATTGCTATTCTGGCGGGAGACGGTTTACTCGCCTATGCCTTTGAGTACGTTGCGACTCAAACCCAGAATGTCCCAGCACATCGGGTATTGCAGGTAGTGGCTCGGTTAGGTCGGGCAGTAGGGGCGGCAGGATTGGTTGGAGGTCAAGTGGTTGACCTGGAATCGGAAGGGCGCTCAGATATTCAGGAGGAAACTCTAACGTATATTCACACTCACAAAACCGGGGCTTTGTTAGAAGCCTGTGTGGTTTGTGGCGGAATTTTAGCGGGGGTAACGGATGAGGAGATCGAGCGATTGTCTGGCTACGCCAAAAATATCGGTTTAGCTTTTCAAATTGTGGATGACATCTTGGATATTACCGCCACTCAGGAGGAACTGGGGAAGACGGCGGGAAAAGATATCCTAGCGCAAAAGGCAACGTATCCAAGTCTATGGGGAATTGAGGCATCCAAAACTAAAGCTCAGCAACTGATAGATGCGGCAAAGGCCGAATTGGAAGCGTTTGGCGAGAAGGCTCAACCCCTTTTGGCACTCGCCGACTTCATTACAATGCGCACTCACTAAGCATAAGGATGAACTCTCAAGGATGAAGTCTGAAACAACGGTTAGCTTTTCACCGGGCTACGGGGTTAATCCAATTCTGCTTATTCTCTCGTTTCATCCTTCATCCTTCATCCTTCTTTCCCAATCTTTGTAATTTTGATATTCTCCATTTGCCAGTAAAACACTATGCAGGACTTTGGCGACATCCTAAACAACCAGGTGCTGCTGGTTGCGATCATTGCTTGTTTGGTTGCACAACTTTGTAAGCTCTTGGTTGAACTCACAAAAAATCGTAAATTCAATCTCCGCTCTCTGGTAACCACAGGGGGGATGCCCAGTGCCCACTCGGCATTTGTCGCCGCGCTAGCTTCGGGTGTGGGACAAAAGAGCGGATGGTCTTCTTCCGAATTTGCGATCGCAGCAATTTTTGCGGTAATTGTGATGTACGACGCCGCTGGCGTTCGTCAAGCGGCTGGCAAGCAAGCCCGTATTCTCAACCAAATCATCGATGAATTATTCAGTGAAGGCAAAGATTTTAACGAAGACCGCCTTAAGGAATTACTGGGGCATACCCCCTTTCAGGTGATTGTTGGACTACTCCTAGGAATTGCTATTTCATGTTTAGCGGCTCCTGCTTATTAACCAGGTTTAGCCTTGCTCTGGGAATAGAAAATTGGCGTATTTTGGGTCACCGGGAGTCACCGCCGCGTTTGCCTCTTGCATCGCCGCTGGAGTCGGGACCCGACGCTTGTTGCCGTCCTTCAAAACATCAATGACCAAAGCTTTTTGTTTGGGAGTGAGCTTATCCAGCCAGCATTGCACCCATTCTTCTTGGAGGATATTTTTGGAAGCGGTAAGCATATTGGCCTTTGGTTAAAAATCTGCTACTCTCCAGTTTATAAAAAAAATCTTAAAGATAAGGTGAGGCCAAGCACATCATTATCAAAAGTTTGACTTAACTCAAAAGCTGACAATGGGTCTGAGCAGCGTCACTCGGCGACCATCAACGACCATGCTCCAAAATCCGCGATCGCTCAATCTCCGCAACGTTGAGTTAGCCTTACTCTCGTTGGTTGTATACACCACCAGCAAGTAGGGGCGTTTCCCATAAGAAACCAAGCCAACATCGCTACCCAGTAGTTGTTTTAGCTGCGTGGCAACTTCGGGTTGGTTGAAGTAATCAACCAGCACGGCATAACCCTCACCTAAAGGTTGAGGGTTATAGGATGGAATATTAGTAGACACCGCTGTTGCTGTTGGTCGCAGCACATAGGCTGATAACCCAACAACTTCCTTCACATAACGAGCCCAATCATTGGCATCCTCAACACGCCTAAAGCCTGAAACACGCGTTACCGTGTCCTCTAAATATCGGCAAACCGTAAACTTAGTATTGGCTGGCAAAGTCCGTTGAATTTGTTCCTGACTTTCTTTTGTTTGAGTGCGGACTAACAAAAGATACTCGTTCCCCTGGGGCGGTTGACAAGGAGACATCGATGGTTGAGCTTGTGCCAAGTCAGCGACACCATATAGACCCGCAAGCGCCAACAGACCCGAACTTACTCGGAGAAAGGTTGTATTTCTCACTCTCAACTCACACTCCTCACTCAGCTATTACGCCTATAATTTGCGACCTAGCTTACCACTTTAATCACGCTACGGATGCCAGAGATGCTAAAGGGTCAACAATTCCCTCGGATGGTGCCTGAAATTCTCCGGTTTTGACAAATTCTAAGCGCAGCTTTAACCAGGTAATGAACTGAGGATTCGTAGAAATAATGGCTACGGCTGGTTGAGGACATGCTTGCTTAACCTGTGCCATCTGGGGTGCCTCTAGGAAAGCCGGTTGCTTGACTAACCAAAAGTCAATCTCTTTTTCCTGTTCATGGTAGTGCCTAGTGCGCTCCTTGAGGACTTCCTCAAGGGGTTCTTCTTCTAAAAGAAAGCGTTGACTGGCCAAAACGTAATAGTAAGTTTTCATGGGAAACGTTGTTTTATGATTAGTTAGGGCTTAGGGATAAGTTGCCATGAGTTAAGCTTCATCACTTATAACTCTCCTCTCATGGCTTGTTTCATCTCTTTAACCGCCCGTTCAAGACCTACGAGAACAGCTCTAGAGATGATGCTATGACCAATATTGAGTTCTTCCATGCCTTTTAAGCAAGCAATGGGGTAGACATTCCAGTAGGTAAGGCCATGTCCGGCATTGACACGTAAGCCAGCGGCGATCGCTTGTTCGCATCCCCTGAATAACATTGTCAGTTCTTTGTCCCGACTCGCCTCATCCTTGGCATCGGCATAGCGACCGGTGTGCAGTTCAATAAATTTGGCTCTCGTTGAAGCTGCCGCATTGATTTGGGCAACGTCAGCGTCGATAAATAAGCTAACGGGAATTCCAGCGCCTTGCAAGTTGGCGACAATCTCAGTCATGCGCTGCATTTGACCAACGACATCGAGTCCTCCTTCTGTGGTCACTTCTTCCCGTTTTTCGGGGACGAGAGTGACATAATTGGGTTTAATGTCGAGTGCGATCGCCACCATTGCATCCGTGGGTGCCATTTCCAAATTCAAGTGAGTCCGCACCGTCTGCCGCAACACATAGACATCTCGGTATTGAATATGACGCCGATCTTCTCGTAAATGTACAGTAATGCCATCAGCACCAGCAAGTTCTGCCAGCACTGCTGCCGCCACCGGGTCGGGTTCCACGGTTCGCCGTGCCTGCCGAATCGTGGCAATGTGGTCTATGTTAACGCCAAGCGTCAGCACCTGGGTTCTTCTCCTGAACTAGGGCGAGTCTACCAAAACATCATACAAGCTGGTGCGACTCGTTCGGAGCGAGATAGAGGCAGTTAGCTCAAATCCATTCTATATCGCACTTCTAGGAGTTGATCGGAGTTAAGGGACGACCCTCCCGTATTCACTTCTACGCTCTTAATCAAATCCAAGATTACTGTAGGGACTTGGACAACAGGAGACTCCGTAGGATGACTCACTGAAATAGGTGCCTCTTCAGTTAGAGGCTTCGTTTCAGGAAAGAGAGTTAAGTAATCGTTTAAATAGCTGCGACTTTCCAGTCCAATCAGAGATTCGCCCGATCGCACACTTAAACCGCTTTCGGGTTGAGATAGTACAGTTAGGCCAGCTCCATAGACAGATTGCTGTAATCCAGTCACTAGGCTGCCAACTCCGAGGGTGGCTAGAATTGCATGGCACAAAAGCTTTTTCATACAGGAGAGAACATTTTCCTCTCCGGACTCGACACGTCTGTTATTGATAATCGGTTGGCAAAAAGTCATACCCTGTACTCTCTAACCGTTAATGCTTTAACAGTAGAAGGAAGGCGTGACTCATAAAGATAGCGATATGCAACTGGCTGAAGTGGCTCTTTCCTGCATCGTGACTCAGGCTTGATTCGCGGCTTCAGCCTAGGTATTTTCCAGACAATCTTTTAACTGACACTAGACTATCGTGGGTTTGATTGAGTGGCAGACAAATTTTTTAGAGACGCCAAGCTGTACGTCCCTACCGTGTGGTACAGTTTCCAAAATATGCAGATAAATTTAGTCAGCATTTTGAGAAAGTAGACGATTCAAAATTTCCTTGCCATTGGGCGCAAAAACTTGGACGCGAATCACATCCGGATCGCTAGGTCTCCACACAACTTGGTAACGATTAGGGCCATT
>NZ_DATNPA010000609.1:0-6293 GCF_036703385.1 Allocoleopsis sp.
GAGAGCCATAATATGAAAGTTGTAGGGGCGAAGCATTCGGACGGAAAATCCTGGACACTTACTATAAATTAGTCTCCGAATGCTTCGCCCATCCCCAGAAAGTAGATTTTGTCAACCTTGACTTCTTGACCGGCTCCCTAGAGGCAGCACCTGACGAGCTAGACCAAGCGGCAGCGATCGCTGAACCGACGCGATAGTCCCCTCTCTTAAAGGCAATTTGGCTTGTTCATTACTGTCACTTAACCAGTTGTCGCACAAATGTCCGATATGCTAGCAAGGAAATTGCCAAACTCCGCCTAGTCAACACTCATGCCAATACACCGAGTCTATAATCTTGTCCTTCAGGGTGGGCCGGTAATGATACCCCTATTAGGGTTATCCATTGCTACTATTGCTTGCGCCGCCGAACGCGGCTGGTTCTGGTTCCAGTTCTTGAGGCAAGAAGATAGGATAGTCCACGACGTGCTGGAAGCGGCGCGTGTTGACTTGGACAAAGCGGCTGCGATCGCGTCTCAAGCCCAGTATCTTCCTATTGGCCGTTATCTACTATCTGCCTTGAAGCTCAAGAAACCTACTCCCGAAACCTTTCGTCTAGCATTAGAAGCAGCGGGAGACAAAGAATTTATTAAAATGCACAAGGGCGACAAACTGCTGGAAACAGTTGTGGGAATCTCCCCCCTCTTAGGTCTACTGGGTACGGTGACAGGTCTGATCACCACGTTCAACAATATCAATATAGGTGGGGGTGGTGCTGGCGATGGTGCAACAAAAGCAGCATCTGGTATTGGTGAGGCTCTCATTGCCACAGCTACTGGTATGATTGTCGCCATTATCGCTTTGGTGTTCTTCCGAATTTTCGTCACCTTACAGTCCCAGCAGGTAGACTATTTTTCCGAAGTGGGCAGCGAACTAGAATTAATCTACCGACAAGTTTGGTATGAACCCTATTTTTCTAAAGAAACCTCATCAATCCGCGATCGGCAGTTGCCAGACTAAGCAGGTAGGCGTAAAAAGACCAAGATAATTTTGTAGGGGCGGGTTTAGGGGTACAGGCCTGACACAAACCAATTTCTCAGCTTCAAAACCCGCCCTGTCCATTTTAGGATTATTTTCACCCACCTGATTAATCGGTTTTTATAAATTAATCCAAGTTCAAAATCTAAAATTTAATCAAGGATGCGATTTAAAACACAGCGGAAAAGCTCACAAATGCCAGAAGTTAATCTGGTGCCGATGATGGATGTCATCATGACTGTTTTGACATTCTTCATCATTGTCTCCATGACATTAACCAATCGGCAAAATGCTGTCAATATTACCCTTCCCAGTGCGGGTAACGGAGCCAGTGAGCAGAAAACCCCCGATCCATTGGTTGTGAGTCTTAATCCTCAGGGACAACTCTATCTCGGTAACCAACCGACGACTGAAGCTCAATTAGTTCAACCCATGCAAGCCTATTTGCAAAAAAATCCCAATGGAGCAGTTATTTTAAATGCAGACCGCAAACTCCCCTATGAAAAGGTAGTTCAGCTTCTAGGTAGACTGCGGGATATTGGAGGCGATCGCGTCTCTTTAGCGATTGAAAATTGAGTGGGAACGAGCGTTCAGAATTTATTTTACTCTAGTGCAGCGTGGCGGAAATAACTATCCAGTTGAAAAAGGCTACAAGGTTTACTGTATAACCTTTCTTTCATAAAAGCCTTCTGCCTCCTCACGCTTAACTCCGGTGCCTTCTGCCTTCTTGCTCTAGGTAGGAAATTTCGGCGAGAAAATAATAGCCGTCATAGCGCCATTATCGTCCATTCCAGGTGCAAAAATTAGATAAAATTTCACATCTCCCTGTGTGACTTCGTAAACAGGTCCACCACCATAGGTAGTTTTTGGATTTGGCTCACAGTGAAAATCCTTAGTTTTCAATTGTGTTTGTAAGGCGGAAGTGATTTCATGAGTGGTCAAGGGTGATAAGGCTTTTTGGAGAAAGATAAACCGGGTGGTATCTGGCTCTCCATTTGCTTTAAATTGATTGGATTCCTTGAGTTTATTAATATCTCGCTCAGCCTTAAATTGTTTGAGTCTATCTTCACCGAGTCTAGGTTTAATTTCCTCGATGGCAGCCAGAATGGGCAATGAAAGATTATATTGCCCGTAACCGCCTCCTGTTCCTTCATTGTTTCCCTTTGCCTGTTCGGTTGATGGGGATGGAGTTGGCTGTTGAGGTGGTGGTGATGGCGTTGGTTGTTGAGGTGGTTGCGGCTGGATTGGCTCCTGGATAGATGGGGATGGGGTTGGCTGTTGAGGATACGGCGATGGCGTTGGCTCTTCGATAGACTGCGATCGCTTTGGTTGTTCAGTTGGCTGCGATCGCTTTGGTTGTTGAGTAGACTGCTGTTGCGTGTCCTCTTTCTGGGATTGTGCTTGAGAACTTAACTTTCGTTCCAGTATGGGAGATTTATCCAACTGTGGGCGAGTCGTTATCGGTTTTGGACGAGTTGGCGGATCGAGAGGGATTGGCTGGCTTAGCTGAGGGCTAGGCTGAGGATTTAGTTCCAATGAGGAGTCTGGACGAGTTGGCAGCTTGCCAGGAATTGACTGGCTTGGCTGAGGGCTAGGTTGAGGATTCGGTTTCGCTGGGGACTCAGCAGTAGGATTTGCAGTAGATCGAGTCCTTGGTAACTGCGCGATCTTGATGGGCTTGTATTGTTTAGAAGTTTTAGACCCTTCGATGTTTAGATCAGACGAGATCGGCAGCATTAGTACTATGCCATGCAGCAATAAGGAAATCATCAGCATGGGGCGGAATAGCATCCGTGCGGGAGCCGGGAAGTTTAGCAGGAAGTCAGGCGGCTTCATTGACGTATTTGGGTGTTCTGACTAGGCGAGACTAAGCTGAACCCGATCTTAGCTGAACTTAGAAATAAGCATCAGAAATCTAAGAGGTATATGAGTTAGAAAAATCTGGGTTCTCACCTCTCACCCTGATCAAGACGTACAAATCAGCCAATTAGATGCGTAAATGTAAAAAATTACCAGATTAAAGAGCCAATAGCCTTAATGGGATGCTGTACCCGCCTTGCTTCCGTTGGGAGATCGGTGTCGCTGATGCCTTATCGGCGATCGCATCACTCACCCTCGCATATTTATGAAAATTCTTTCCTCACTAGAAAGGAGAATCCTTTGACACAAAAAATATCGTCTTATTATCTGCATTGGCTACGAAGTAGAGATAACTTGTGAAATTCCCTTGTGTGATTTTATATGTGAGTCCACCTCCATAAGAAGCTTCTTGAGAAATTTGTGTAAAGTGACGCTGGATGAGTTGATTTTGCACTTCATTAAACAATTCCTGTGGCGACTTGGGTTTAAATGTCGTTGTTGTAACTAAGCCCCGGAACTTGTTTGTATCAGCAAATGCCGATTGAGCGGCTGGAGGAAGCTTACTAATATCCTCAGGAAAAACTGCACCGAAGTCTTCGCTGCTTTTAACTGGTGCAAGCGCACTTTCAAAGGCAATTTCCTCAGGGCTTCGTGTTTCTGCACTCTTGAAAGCACTTAGGTCTTTGATTTCTTGAGATGCAAGAACAATTACCGTTTTTCCATCCTTGGAAATTAAATGGAGGAATTGAGGTTCAGCCCCCTCTTTAGAGACTTTATAAACTTTTAAGTCTGTCGCATCGTTAAAAGGCTGAGAATTGAACTTCCTAGCTGGTAGTTCTTTGGTGTAGAAGTCAGCCACTTGAGCGAGTGCCTCTATTGTGTTACGTGCTGATTTGTCAGTTTCTCCGGACAGTAAACCCAATGAACCAAGCTGAGCATTGTCTGGAAAGGGAAAATCTGCAAATGGGTTTTGTAGAGCAGGAGTTGGCGATTGTTCTGGAGTCGGTGACGGCGATGGCGTTGGTGTCGCTGTTGACTGTGGTGATTGCTCTGGAGTTGGCGATAGGGATGGCGTTGGTGTTGAGGATGGCGTTGGCGTTGCTTTTGACTGTGGTCTTTTCTCTGGAGTTTGTGACGGTTGAGGTCGCGGAATCGCCTTTGTTTTAGGAGGTAAGGGGGGTATCTCTGTTGAAGGTGGGCGAATGGGCTTCGGTTTAGGAGGAATCGTTTGACTTACCTTCAGGGTCGGTTTAGGAGAAGGTTTAATAGCGGGACGAGGGGAAGGTGGCGTGGTTGGTAACTGCGTAATTTTGACCTTTTCTGGCTCTTTTTTGGGAGGTTGAGGCTTTTGGTGTGACGGCATTGGTATGGCTAACAAGAATCCGTGCAACCCTAAAGAAATCAGCAGCATAGGCCGCCATAAAGTTTGCAGGGGCGTAGGTAAGTTTTTAACGAAGTAAGACTGATTCATTGATGTACGGTTGGCGATATGGCTTGGTAAGGTTAGGAGCAGAGAGCTTGACAGTCATAGCGCCTAAGCGTTGCCTGTCGTCAGGCTTATTGCTGGAGCGACCAATAACGCTGGCTGAATTTAACAATGCTTTTGGAAGCGTACTTATTGACTTTTGCTTCAATAAGCAGCCCTTTTCCCAATCATTATTTAATGATTGAGAAGTGAAACTTAAATTAAGTGAATTTAATAATATTCCGGTAATAATCTACAGCTTTTTATCCACTATTACCATAAAAAAATGAGTATATTTCTTATTAAGCTAACCTTAATCTTTAGTTAAATAAAGCTTACTTTATTGCTGACATTTACCTGGTAATTTAGCTTAGTTCTAACAATAGATTCCTCACTCCTGGTAGCCACATCCTTCTTAAGGAAGAAACAATATGGTGTTTTTGACAAACGGTTTGCGTCGTGCTGTTACGCTTTCAACAGCAACGATCGCTTTTTCATTCGGTTCAGTCTATACTGCGATCGCTCAAACCGTAACCTTAAACGGTGCCGGAGCAACATTCCCAAAACCCCTTTACGACCGTTACTTTGACCAGTTCAAAAAAGAAACAGGGATTCAGGTTAACTACGAAGGAATTGGTAGCGGCGGCGGCATTAAGCAATTTATCGCTGACACGGTTGACTTCGGTGCCAGTGATGCCTATCCCAAGGCTGAAGATAAGAGCCAGATGAAAAAGGGTGTAATCTTGGTGCCAACAGCAGGCGGCGCTGTCTCAGTGGTTTACAATCTCCCTGGCGTATCCAATCTCAAGTTGTCGCGATCGGTACTGCCCGCTATCTTCATGGGCGAAATTACCCGTTGGAACGACCCCAAAATCGCTGCCGATAACCCTGGCGCGAATCTGCCCAACAAACCTATTAGATTAGCAGTCCGTTCCGATGGCAGCGGCACCACTAAAATTTTCACCAGCCACTTGGCTGCCATTAGTTCCGCCTTCAAGAGCAAAATTCCACCGGATGCTGCTCCCACTTGGCTGGGGAACCCCCTCAGTGGTAAAGGAAATCCCGGTGTAGCTGCTCTGGTAAAACAAACAGAAGGTGCGATCGGTTATGTAGAGGCTGCCTACGCTACTCAGAACAACCTTCAACAAGCTCAGGTGCAGAATAAGACTAATCGGTTCGTTTCACCGACCCTTGCTGAAGCGAATAAGGCATTATCCTCCATTACGTTTGGCTCTGATTTCAACGTAACCGGCGCAGCAGACCCAGCGGATGGCTATCCCATTGCTGGTGTGACTTGGCTGCTCATCAAGAAAGAATATGACGCTCAGAAAGCGCCAGTCGTTAAAAAGATGGTTGACTGGATTTTGACTAAAGGTCAAGCCATCAACGGTCAGCTAGGCTACACCCAGATTCCGCAAACTGTGGCAAGTCGGGCGAAGCAAGAAGTATCCACCAACGTTGCAGCCCGCTAAGCAAGAGTTGAGTTTTGAGAAACGTACAAATTGTGACAGACTCAACACTCGCAATCTTCTAGAACACTGATTTAGTAAGGGCTAGCCAGTAGAGCGTTTTTCCCCAGGAAGGGCGAAGCATAGCATTTGGACGAAGATTTAGCGCTCACACCCTACTTTTTCTGTCCAAATGCTTCCCTCTTACGCACAAGTGTGATTACTGGACTAAGGCTCTAAGTTTTGGTTATGAGGGCATTTCCAGTACGGAGATGTCCTCTCAGCATATTCTTTACAGCCATGTAACGGACTAATGTAAAACGACACAATATGACGGGTTTTTCTGATCAAGCTGACCATTCTACAGAAGCTGGCTTTGATACAGACCTTACTAGCACAAAGGGAGAGGGTATCTGGCTAGAGTACGGATTTACAGCCCTAGTTTGGGCTACTGCTTTGGCAACAGCAGGAGTGCTGTTTTGGATGAGTTGGGTGATTTATAAAGA
>NZ_DATNPA010000610.1:0-7195 GCF_036703385.1 Allocoleopsis sp.
CTGAGGACAAGGTAGGGGAAGCCGTCACCCTTAACAACATCGGTAAAGCCTACGATGAGTTAGGAGAAAAGCAAAAAGCGCTAGAGTACTTCAATCAATCCTTGCCAATATTCCGGGTAGTTGGTGATAAGAGAGGGGAAGCCGCTACTCTCTATAATTTTGCCTACCTAGAACTCAACAGAGGCAACCTCAGCGCAGCTCTAACTCGAATAGAGGCTGCCATCAATATTATTGAAGACCTCCGCACCAAAATTGCCAGCCAAGAACTCCGCGCCTCATACTTTGCCACCGTGCAAGGTTATTACGAGTTCTACATCGACCTGCTGATGCAGTTGCACAAAACCAACCCATCCAAAGGATACGACGTCCAAGCCCTCAACGCTTCCGAACGCGCCAGAGCACGCTCTCTCCTAGAACTCCTCACCGAAGCTCATGCCAACATTCGCCAAGGTGCAGACCCCAAATTACTAGAACAAGAACGCACTCTGCAACAGCACCTCGATGCCACAGAACAACGCCGGATACAACTGCTGAGCACTCAATATACAAACAAACAGTTAGCCGAAATCAAGCAACAACAAGACTCCCTCAACACCCAGCTTGAGCAAGTCCAAGAACAAATCCGCCGTACCAGTCCCCGTTATGCGTCCCTCAAGTATCCTCAACCTCTCACCCTGAGTGAAATTCAGCAACAAGTCCTCGATGACAACACCCTGCTGTTAGAGTACAGCTTAGGCGAAGACCGCAGCTATCTCTGGGCAGTCACCAAAACCAGCATCAACAGCTACGAACTCCCCAAACGCGCCGACATCGAAAAAGCCGCCCAAAGTTTCTACGAAAATACAGGAAAACAAAAAGCACCAGAACAAAGAGGACTCGGTGCTGTTCCCCGTGAGGATAGCCTAGAAGTCACCACCAAACTCAGCCAAATCCTCTTATCGCCCGTAGCAGGACAGTTGGCAGGCAAACGCTTACTCATTGTCAGCGACGGCGCACTGCAATATTTACCCTTTGCCGCCTTACCAACACCCGACAGTATTGGGAAGGACAAAAATCCCGTACCGTTAATTGTCAATTACGAAATCGTCAATTCACCCTCCGCCTCTACCGTAGCCATCATCCGCCAAGACACCAACGGGCGTAGATTAGCACCGAAGAAGGTAGCTGTCATCGCCGATCCAGTATTTAGCAAAGACGATGAACGCCTCAAAACCTCGGTAGGGGCAACCACAGGGGGATTGCCCCTACAAAGCGCCAACCTTAACGACTTGGACAGCTTAGCGTTAACTCGCTCCGCTACAGAAACCGGTGTTACGTTCCAACGTTTACCCTTTACCCGGAAAGAAGGCGATCGCATTCTCTCCCTCATCCCCAATACCCAAAGCCAATCAGCCTTTGATTTTGCCGCCAATCGTGCCACAGCCACCAACCCCCAACTCAGCCAATATCAAATCGTGCATTTCGCCACTCACGGCATTCTCAACAGCCAAAATCCGGAACTATCGGGAGTCGTACTTTCATTAGTTGATGAAAAAGGTACACCCCAAAACGGCTTCCTCCGACTCAACGACATCTTCAACCTCAACCTCCCCGCCGAACTCGTTGTCCTCAGTGCCTGCGAAACCGGACTCGGCAAGGAGATTAAAGGAGAAGGACTCGTAGGCTTGACAAGAGGCTTTATGTATGCAGGTGCGCCACGGGTGATGGTGAGTTTGTGGAGTGTGGCGGATGAAGGCACATCTGAACTGATGAGTCGATTCTACAAGAAGATGCTGCAAGACAAGTTACAGCCAGCCGCTGCCCTAAGAGCCGCGCAGATAGAGATGTTGCAGACTCCCCAATGGAAATCTCCGTATTATTGGGCGGCATTCACCTTGCAAGGGGAGTGGAAATAAACCAATAGTCGGGACGGGCAAGATGCCCATCTCACAAGATTTTTGTCAACAACGCTAGTGCAAATCTAGATATAGAGCAGCTTAGCAGTGACCAACTGTTCACTGTTCACTGCTTTGATTCCTCCTGACGCCACTGCGCGACAGGAGACAATAGAAATAGATTACCGAGTTGCCCTGTGCTCCATGAGCTATTGTCTCAATCCTGATTGTCCAAAACCCACCAATAACCGACCTGGAGCCAGATTTTGCCAAAGTTGCGGCTCAAAGTTGCTACTGGGCGATCGCTATCGTGCCCTCGAACTGATCGGACAAGGGGGATTTGGCAGAACGTTTTTGGCTGTTGATGAATACAAACCCTCAAAACCTCACTGCGTCATTAAGCAGTTTTACCCCCAAATCCAGGGTGCTAATCAGATTCAAAAAGCGGCTGAATTATTTGAACAAGAAGCAGTACGACTCGACGAGTTGGGCAAACATCCTCAGATTCCGGAACTGCTGGCGCATTTTACTCAAGATAGCCGCCAATATTTGATACAAGAGTTTATTGAAGGGCAAAATTTAAGCCAAGAACTGGAAACGGCAGGTGTTTTCCAGGAAGCCCAGATTCGAGAATTGCTCGAAAGCTTACTTCCCCTTTTAGAGTTTATCCACTCTCAGCAAGTCATTCACCGCGACATCAAGCCAGCTAATATCATTCGTGGCTTAAATAAACAACTGATTCTTGTTGATTTTGGTGCTGCTAAATTTGCCAATGAAAGGGCTTTGCTGATGACAGGAACGACGATTGGTACTCCTGGATATCTTGCGCCTGAACAAGCTAGGGGCAAAGCTGGTTTTGCTAGTGATTTGTACAGTTTAGGAGTAACTTGCCTCTATCTACTGACTCAGATTTCCCCGTTGGAATTATTTGATGTTGGTGAAGATGCCTGGATATGGCGGGAATATTTGCAGAATAATCCGGTAAGTGATGAACTCGGTTATATCTTAGACAGACTCATCGAAAACGCGACCAAAAAGCGCTATCAATCCGCTTCAGAGGTACTCCGAGACTTAGATTCTAAATCGCCGCACCCCATACAACTTTCGGCACAACCTGCCTCGAAGCTGCCAACTTTAACCTGGAAATGTTTATCTACTCTTCGGGGGCATTCTAGTGTAGTTTGGTCAGTTACCATTAGTCCCGATAGCCAGATTCTAGCGAGTAGCAGTGGAGACCAAACAATCAAGCTGTGGCAACTATCCACAAGAAAAGAACTGCGTAGTTTTGAGGGTCATAACTACTGGGTTCGTTCTCTGTCCATCACGCCAGATGGGCAGATTTTAGCCAGTGGCAGCGATGACAATACCATCAAGCTGTGGCAACTATCCACAGGGAAGCCACTTCGCACACTTAAGGGTCATAAACGTTGGGTTCGTTCTCTTGCCATAACGCCAGATGGGCAGATTCTGGCTAGTAGTAGCAATGACCAGACGATTAAGCTGTGGCAGTTATCAACAGGTAAAGAACTTCGCACCCTCGCCGGTCATAGCGACTGGATTGGTTCTCTTGCCATGACGCCCGATGGGCAGATTCTGGCTAGTGCTAGCAACGACCAAACCATTAAGCTGTGGCAGCTATCCACAGGGAAAGAACTTCGTACCCTCGCGGGTCATAGCGACTGGGTTCGTTCCCTTGCCATAACACCAGATGGAGAGATTTTAGCCAGTGGCAGCTATGATAAGACAATCAAGCTGTGGCAGCTATCCACAGGGAGAGAACTCCTTAGCTTCACAGGTCATACCGAAGGGGTTCGTACTCTTGCCATAACACCAAATGGAGAGATTTTAGCCAGTGGAAGCGACGACAACTCCATCAAGTTGTGGCATTTGGGTACAGGGCAGGAACTTCTCACTCTCACGGGTCATAGCGACTCCGTTTATTCTGTTGCCTTCAGCTTAGATGGGAAAATTTTAGTGAGCAGCAGCAAGGATAAGACGATTAAGGTTTGGCAGTGCGATTGAATAGATAGTGAGCCTAAAAAATTTTCAATAAAGTGATGTTGGCTGGCTATAATTGCTAACTACGGACACTCTGTCCGAAAATAAGAGCCTACACTAAATATTTTTTAGCCTTATTCAATCCCATGAATTTTATTAATCCTAAAACTGACTTTGCGTTCAAAAAAATATTCGGTTCTATTGATAGCAAGGATATTCTAATTAGTTTTCTAAATGCTCTTCTCTATGAGGGACAATCCATTATTGAGGATTTAGAAATTATTGACCCCTATTCCGCTCCTAGTATTCCTACGCTGAAAGATACATTCTTGGATATCAAAGCCAAGATTAGTGGAAATAAGATCGTGATTATTGAAATGCAGGTTTTGAATGTTGTCGCTTTTGATAAACGAGTCGTCTACAACGCAGCAAAAACCTTTTTCACTCAACTCAAATCAGGTCAAGGCTATTCCAGATTAAATCCTGTCATTGCTTTAACGATTACTGATTTCCAAATGTTTAGCCAACGGAACAAGGTCATCTCCCGTTTTACCTTCGCTGATATGCAGGATTCATTTGTATATCCCGACCATCCTCTAGACTTGGTATTTGTTGAGTTACCCAATTTTCAGAAAGAGTTAGCTGAGCTAGAGACAATAACCGACAAATGGATTTATTTTCTGAAACAAACTAATACCCTGGAAACCATACCAGAGACAATGGGTGAAGTGCCAGAAATTCAAAAAGCGTTGAGGATTGCCAATGTTGCTAACTTAAGTTTGCAAGAATTGGAAGATTTAGAGAAGCAACAGATGTTTCTAGAAGACCAACGAGGGGCAATTCTCAAAGGCATAGAAGAAGGTTTACAGCAAGGCATCGAGCAAGGTTTACAGCAAGGCATCGAGCAGGGTTTACAGCAAGGACAAGTCGGGTTGATCTTACGTCAATTAGAGCGTCGTCTGGGAACAATAAGTCCTGATATCCAAAGCCGCATCCGCCAATTATCCCTGGAGCAATTAGAAAATCTAGGAGAAGCGGTGTTAGATTTTGCTAGTGCAGCCGATTTAACAGCTTGGTTACAGGCTCAAATCCAGTTTTAAAGAGCATTGATTCCACAATTGCTGTCAGATGATAAGTTGAGAGTAGTAAGAGGAGCGATCGCGCAAAACCCAAAACCTTCGGAATTCGCGAAATCAGCATACTTTAAGACGATTTACCATAGATTTAGTCTGATGAGCGTCTTCTCCCATGAGCTATTGCCTCAATCCAGATTGCCAGAGACCTACCACTAACCCAATTGGGGCAAAATTTTGTCAGAGTTGCGGCTCTAAGTTACTGCTGCAAGGACGTTATCGTATCCTTAAACTCATCGGACAAGGGGGCTTTGGCAGAACCTTTTTAGCCGTGGATGAAGACCAGCCGTCAAAACCTTACTGCGTCATCAAGCAATTTTTTCCCCAAGCTCAAGGTATTGCCAACCGACAAAAAGCCGCAGAACTCTTTGAACAAGAAGCTGTGCGATTGGAAGAGTTGGGACAACATCCCCAAATTCCCCAATTCTTGGCGCATTTTGAGCAGGAGAATCGCCAGTATTTAGTGCAGGAGTTTATTGAGGGGCAAAATTTAGCTCAAGTCCTGAAAGCTGAAGGTATTTTCAACGAAAAGCAGATTCGGGATTTACTCAACAGTTTGCTGCCTGTTGTGGAGTTTATCCACACTCGCAACGTTATTCACCGAGATATCAAGCCAGAAAACATCCTTCGTCGCCATGACGGGCAATTAATTTTGGTTGATTTTGGCGCTGCTAAATATGCTACAGGAACGGCTCTCGTCAGAACAGGAACTGCCATTGGTTCAGCGGGGTATGCTGCACCCGAACAGGCTGGGGGGAAAGCTGTTTTTTCCAGTGATTTGTATAGTTTAGGCGTAACCTGCCTGCATCTGCTGACTCAGACTGAACCCTTTGACTTGTATTCGTTTAGCGATGCAACCTGGGTGTGGCGCAATTATTTGAGCCGTGCTGTTAGTCGTCGCCTGAGTCAAGTCTTGGACAAAATGGTCGAGATGGCAACGAGTCGGCGCTTTCAATCAGCTGTAGAGGTACTCGACGCCCTAAATTCTCCAATTTATCCTCGAACCAGTACACCAAGAGTTACTCCTGTCCAATCCGCTACTCCCTTACCGCAAGCGAGATTTGCCCCTACCTCGAACTCACCCACCCAGAACTGGAGGTGTGTTTATACTCTTAAAGGGCATACCGAATCGATTCGTTCTCTCGCCATAACGCCGGATGGGGAAATTCTGATCAGTAGCAGTGATGACAAGACAATTAAGCTCTGGCAGCTAGCAACTGGACAAGAGCTTTGTACGCTTAGAGGTCATTCTAAGTCAGTGTGTGCGATCGCCATTAGTGCAGATGGAGAGATTCTCGCCAGTGGCAGTGAAGACAAGACGATTAAGCTCTGGCAGCTAAGCAAGGGGATACAAGTCGGTTCCCTAACTCTAGGGAACTGGTTTTCTAAAGATTCAGGCTGTGTTTATTCCGTCGCCATGAGTCCAGAGGAGCAGATGCTCGCCAGTCTAGATAATAGTGGAAGGGTTAAGCTGTGGAATCTAAAGACGGGGCAGGAAATTCGTCGTCTCCAAGGTGATACGAGTTGGATTAATGCGATCGCAATTAGCCCCACTGGGCAAACCCTCGTCACGGCTAGTGGGGATTCGATTCAGCTGTGGAATCTCAGGACGGGGCGACAATTTCGGATTCTCAGTGGTCATAAAAGTTGGGTTCGTACCGTTACCTTTAGTCCAGACGGTCAAACGCTTGCCAGTGGTAGCGATGACGCGACCATTAAGCTTTGGCATCTGAAGTCAGGACAGGAACTGTGTACCCTGAGAGGTCATATGCGATCCATTTATTCAGTTGCTTTTAGTCCCATCTACCCGCTGTTTCCGGATAGTGTCGTTAGCGAAGTAGGCCGCAGCCCAGGTGATTATCGTCCACAAACCGCTCTTGAGGAAATAACCTACTCGGCTGGCGAAAGGAAAGCATCAGCAGCTCCCTTCACCAAGCCATTTGCCAAGACTCAGGAGCTACAAGTTAGGCAAATCTTGGCGAGTACCAGTGATGACCAGACGATTAAGCTGTGGGATACCACTACAGGGCACGAGCTTTGTACACTCTCAGGTCATGCCAGTTGGGTTCGTGCGATCGCTTTTAGTCCTGATGGGCAAACCCTCGTTAGTGGTGGGGGTGACTCCATGATCTATATTTGGCAGTGTGATGCGCTGAGGCAGAGGTCGTAACCTTTTAATTCTGCGATCGC
>NZ_DATNPA010000611.1:0-36566 GCF_036703385.1 Allocoleopsis sp.
CCAAGCCCGTTGACCCACCCAAACCCGTCAACCCACTCCCGAAACCTACTGTCTCCCCCACCCCAACCATACCGTCTATCTATGGGGTTGACCTGACGCTTTCCCAAGGCAAACCTGCCTTACAGCCCATTCAAAACAGTAACTCCCAGCCCCTGGAGAAGGGCGTAGAGACGCTTGACAAGTCAGCCAGCAGCCCTTTTACGCAATATCTCGGATTGGGCGATGTATCGGGTGTCACTTTGGAACAAGCGCAAAATCTGCTACGCGGCATCGAAAGCGTTACTGGAGTAAAACCTGCGGTTATTTATGCCGTATTTGTTCCTGCCACCATTACGCCAGTTCCGGCTGCGGGTGGAGAATTAGATGAAGATGCAGCAGACCTTTTACTGTTGCGTTCCCTGGCTCCTAGTCCGAGCGATCGCCTAGAACTCATTCTAATTACTGGGCAAGGCAAACCGATCCGGAAATCCATTAACATCACCAGAGCGGAAGTCATCGCAATGGCGACGAAGTTTCGTTACACCGTTACCAACGCGCGTGATTCTCTAGGCTATCTCGCCCCAGCTCAACAAATGTATCAATGGCTGTTTGCTCCTTTAGAAGCCGACATCGAGCAACGAGGGATTAAAAATCTGGTCTACATTACCGATACTGGCCTACGCACCATCCCGTTAGCGGCTCTCCACGATGGGAAAGGGTTTATTGTAGAACGATACAGCATGGGCTTAATGCCGAGCCTCTCCCTGACAGATACTCGTTACGGGAATATCCACTCATCCCATGTGCTGGCAATGGGGGCAAGCTTGTTTAAAGACTACAGACCCTTACCCGCTGTGCCTATAGAATTGAAAGCCATTACCCATTTTTGGCAGGGTAAATCGTTCCTCAACCAAGGCTTTACCCTAGAAAACCTGAAGTTACAACGGGCGCAAACCCCTTTTGGTATTATTCACCTAGCAACTCATGCCGAATTTGTGCCAGGGAAACCGGCGAACTCTTACATTCAGTTGGAAGACCGGAAGTTGGCTCCCATGCAACTGAAGTCTATAGGCTGGGCTGTACCACCCGTCGAGTTATTGGTACTCTCTGCCTGTCGCACGGCGGTAGGAGATGAGGAAGTAGAATTAGGCTTTGCCGGGTTAGCCGTGCAAGCTGGAGTTAAATCCGCCTTAGCCAGTCTTTGGTATGTCAATGATGAAGCCACCTTGGGGTTAATGAGCGAGTTTTACCAACAGCTGACAACAGCCCCAATTAAAGCGGAAGCTCTGCGAAAAGTACAGCTGGAAATGATATCAGGAAAGGTGCAAATCAAAAATCAGCAGTTGATTACAAGCGAGGGCAAGCTTCCTTTACCGCCAGAGTTAACCGGCGGTGGTAATCGAGATTTTTCCCATCCTTACTACTGGAGTGGTTTTACGATGATTGGAAACCCCTGGTAACTCTGGGACACTTCATTACTGCGGGTTGGTATTACTAAAACTTACATATTGACAAAATCTAAAAACTAGGCTAGTTTTTTTGATGTTCTTTGCAACAATTGTTTAAAAATTACGCATTGACACCAACCCAAAAACCTAGGTTAATACGTATTACTCGTTATACAGTTGTGGAACTTACCGAGAAGTTCGATAGACTCCAAGAAAGAAACCAAAAACCCTATTGTTCTTAACTTAAGCTAGCAACATCCGGCTCTGGGCTCTCGGCATTGTACCTTGATTACAGCTAGATTATTTCCATCACCAAACTAGTGAAACCCTTGCTGTAAATGCCTGCTGTTACAGTTCAAAAAGCGAGTTGTGTATTACACAGGTAGCCAACTCTACTCCTTCTCAGCATCAGGAAATCTACTAAACCCTTACAATCATTCGTCTCTTTCGTCATCAGGGCATCTACATAAATCTACATCTACCAAGCGTTCATCAGGGTATCTACAAAATTCAACTTTTACTCTAACCTTATACAAGAAAACCCATTCCAGGGTGCTACCTTCTGATGAAATCTCCAATACAGCAGTTGGGAAGCATTAGTCTGCTTCTCCCTGCATTTTTGACCGCGTTCTTCGTCGCTGGTGCGTCACCGCTTGCCGCTCAAAATGAAATCAAAAATTCCGCTTCCGCTTCGGGCGGGAATTTACCCAACGTTGTTCAGTCTAATGAGACTGTATTGACGGCTGGTCAAGCCATTCTTCAGTTAGTTAAAACCGCAGATCGTGCCGCTGCCGAACCCGGTGATACTGTCATATACCGCCTCGCACTGACAAACTCCGGATCGGTTCCAGCCAATCAGATTACGATCACCGACACGCCACCACTCGGCGTAAGGTTTTTGCCCGAGTCGTTGCAAGGCGCACTCACCACTGGCGGTACAACCACACCCGTGAGTTTGCCTCCGCCCGTAACCGCAGACCGACAAACCACTTTTACCTATCCAACCCTCAATCCGGGGGAAACACTCACGGTAATTTATGCCTCCGTAGTCACACCAGACGCCGTTCGAGGAGACGGCAGAAATGTGGCACGAGAGCCTCGAAGCAATCTGGCGGCCTTTCAGCTGCGGATTCGACAAGGAATTTTATCCGACTGCGGTACCCTCATCGGTCGGGTATTTATCGATAAAAACTTTGATGGTCATCAGCAACCCGGAGAGCCAGGAGTCCCCAATGCTGTGGTTTACACAGAAGATGGCAATCGGATCACCACCGATGCCAATGGCTTGTTCTCATTAAATAACGTGATCGCCGGACCGCACACCGCCACGTTGGATTTGAGCAGCCTGCCTGGATACAGTCTTGCTCCGAACACCAAATTTATAGAAGGCAATAGTCAGTCGCGCCTCGTGCGACTAGAACCGGGCGGAATGGCTCGGGTCAATTTTGCCGTGACACCAGCCTATGGGGAGCAGCAGCGATGAAACGCCCTCAAGAAAAGCTCAAACGTTTTGCAAACGCTAATTCTGCATTCGTGAAGGATGCGAACCTGTCCCGTTCCCAAAACGGCAAACAGTTGAATAGTCTGGATAATAAATGGGTGGCTTTTTACCTATTCCTATCTAGAAGATGGTTTCCCTCACTTAGCCTTGGTCTACTTACCACGTTACTCACAGCGATGGGAATTCTCCCTAAGGCTCATGCTGATGAACTGCCTAGGGACTGGGAACTGGGAACTGTGCAACCAGTTGGGGAAGATTCGAGAGTAGAGGAACACCGGAGCTTTACTGATAGCGATCGCATAGCGCTAGAAAGCTGGCACAGTAAAGTGGGACAAACTCCGGAATTACAGCCGGAGAAATTCTCCTTGAGTTCCTTCGCCTCCTCTGCTAAGCCTGCTTTAGGTGTGGCTAACTCGCTCGAACGTAAGAGTGAAGAGAATACTCCTCAGTTAGTGGAATTAGACGCAGAAGAGCCCCCTAAATCCCCCTTAAAAAGGGAGACTGATCCTGCTCCTGCAAAGGCCAAAGAACAGGTAGAGCAAACCCTTCCTGTTACAGAAGAGAGTGTTTCCCTAAAGTCAATGCTGAGGGATCGCGCATCAGAAGTCAGTAGTAGGGACAGTGCCCCTGTGCCGGCCCTGGACTCCGGAGTCAGTGAAAAACCACAACTGACAATTGACACAAGCGAAACGCTTGTAGGAGAACAACTGTCGGAGGGACAAACCGATCATTCTGGAAGACTCCCCAGAAAACAGGATATCCTGGCTCCAACAAACGATCGCGATCGCATCAGGATACTATCACCTGCGATCGCCCTCACACAAAACACCCCCCCAGCCACAAACTCAGCCGAACTTGCTCCAGGCACCGTTCGCATCCTCACTCCCCAAAGTGGAGTAACTAGTAATCGCTCGACTAACCTAGTCATTCAGTACAACGCCAATGACACCATCCAGGTTAGCGTTAACCAAAAACCTCTCGACCCGAAGACGAATACTCAGCAGAACCAAGATCAGACTCAAAACCTGATTAACCAGGCTTGGTACAACATCCCGCTAGAAGAGGGAGAAAACACCCTCACCGTCCAGGCGGGGAACGGGACACCTGTCAGCATTCAGGTTACGGTCAAAAAAACAGCCTTAAAACTGGAATTTTCCCCCGTCGGTGACCCCCGCGTTGCAGCGGATGGTCGCTCCACCCTCACCCTCTCTGGACGCATTACCGACGAAAACGGTCAACTCCTGAGCCAAGATACCCTCGTCACCCTGACAGCTAGCGCGGGTCAGTTTGTCGGTGCCGACCAAGACAAAGACCAGCCTGGTTTCCAGGTGATGGCACGGGGAGGAGAATTCACCGCCCAACTCCAATCCAGCCTAGACGCTCAAAAGGTTCAAGTTCGTGCCGCCGTGGACGAGTCGGAAGTTGGAAAGTTAAATGCTGAACATTCAAACCAACCCTCCAACCTTCAAACTTCAAACCTTCCAACCCCAAACATTCAACCCTCCAACCTTCAACCTTCAACTCCTCTTGAAGCCTATACCCAAGTCGAGTTCATTACCAATTTACGCCCCTCTTTGGTTTCTGGGGTGATCGACCTCAGAATAGGGCCATCCGGGACAAACTTCTGGGGAAGGCGACGAGACTTTCTCAATCCAGAGACGATCGACGACGGCACCCAATTCGACCTACAAGGCGCAGTCTTTGCCACCGGACGAGTGGGCGAGTGGCTGTTCACTGGCGCTTACAACAGTGCTCGCAACCTCAACGAAACGTGTGATGGCATCACCCGCCTCTTCCGGGAACAGCAGTTTTGCGAACAACAATACCCGGTAACGGGCGATAGCTCCACCGTCAATTACCTCACCCCCTCTACCGATAGCGTTTATCTCCGCTTCGAGCGCAATGCAGGAGCAGGAAAAGAACCTGACTACGTGATGTGGGGCGATTACAACAGCAACGAATTTGCCAGAGAATCCCAACTGTTTACGGCAACCACCCGTCAGTTGCACGGCTTCAAGGGAAATTACAACTTTGGCAATCTGCAACTCACCGCCATGTTCTCCCGCGACCTCCAAGGCTTCCAGCGGGATACGATCGCACCTAATGGCACTAGTGGCTATTATTTCCTCTCCCGACGACGCCTGGTTCCGGGCAGCGAGAACGTGTTTATCGAAACCGAAGAAGCCAATCGTCCTGGTACGGTCATTTCTCGCAAACCCTTGGGGCGGGGGCCGGATTATGAAGTTGATTACGATCGCGGAACCCTCCTGTTTCGTCGTCCCGTTCTCGCCACAGAATTTGCCTTCTTTGACGCACCGATTAGTGAGCCTGGTGTTGGCTCAACCCTACTCGTGCGGAAAATTGTAGTTACCTACCAGTACGAAGGTGCTGAAAACGGTGATACAAATCTCTATGGAGGGCGGGCGCAATACAACTTCTCCCAAGCCTTCAAGCAAGAAAGCTGGGTTGCCGCCACTTATTTTCGCCAAGAACAGGGAATCCAAGACTTTGAACTGTATGGCGCAGACTTCCGGATTGCGGTCGGCAGCGAGGGGTCAGTGATTGGGGAAGTGGCTCGTTCTCATAATGACTCTCTGTTCCAAGGCAACGTCTCCGGTTCCGCTTATCGCTTAGAAGCCAATGCCACCATTCTCCCCGGTCTGAACGGACGAGCATATTACCGCTCCGTTGACGAAAACTTTAGTAACGATGCCACCCTCAGCTTTACCCCTGGACAGACTCGATATGGTGCTGCGATCGCCTATGCGATCGGTTCCAGCACCACGTTCCGCGCTGGGTACGATTACGAAGAAAACTTCGGCGTCTCTCCCCTCGTCCGCACTGACTTCTTCGACCTATTCAACCCAGGCGTCGCCGTCCCTCCCGGCAGTGCCGTCAACAACTCCCTGAGAACCATCAGCGCCGGGGTACAACAAAAGTTCGGCAGTGCAGCATTAAGTGTTGATTTTGTCAATCGTGATCGCGAAGACCGCGCCAGCAATGTCTTCAGTGGCAATGCATCCCAACTCGTTTCTCGCCTGGGTCTCCCCATCACCGAAAGCCTTACCTTCCTGGCACAAAACGAACTCAGTTTCGGGCGTAATGACCCGCTCTACCCCAACCGCACCACTGTAGGGATGGATTGGAAAGCTTATCCCGGCGTAACCGTGCGTCTCGCCCACCAGTTCTTTGACGGCGGTATCTTGGGCAATGACTCGATTACCAGCCTCGACACGCTGCTGTCTCATAACATCTGGGACAACACAACCATCACCGGTCGCTACTCCGTGATTAGTGGCTTCAATGGGGTGACAGGACAGGGGGCTGTAGGACTGAATCACCGTTGGACCGTTTCCCCTGGATTACTGGTAAATCTGGGTTACGAGCACACCTTTAGTAACACCTCAATTGCTACAGCGGCTGGGGTGCGCTTTGCTCAACCTTATACCGTTGGTCAAACCGCCGCTTCCCTCGCGCTATTGGGTGGGGATGTCTTCAACGTAGGGGTTGAATACACGGATAATCCCGATTTCAAAGCCTCTGCCCGGATAGAACACCGCACCGGTTCCGGCAACGACAACACCGTGTTCTCGATCGCAGGCGCGGGCAAACTCTCTCCCTCCTTAACCCTGCTCGCCCGCTACGAGCAAGCCAACTTTGCTAACCAACTGATTGAGGGGCTCAAGGACACGGCAACGCTACGGATGGGATTAGCCTATCGCGACCCGAATAGCGATCGCTGGAATGCCCTGCTGCGTTATGAGTACCGCAAAAATCCCTCCACGATTCCCGAAACCCTACTCTTTGGCAGTGGTACCGGTGCAACCGAACACCTATTTGCCGGAGAAGCGATTTTTGCTCCGAGTTGGCGCTGGGAATTTTATGGCAAAGGGGCATTGCGTTATAGCAATACTGATTTAGCCAATAACTTCTCCAATTCTTCCACCGTCTTTCTTACCCAACTCCGGGCGGCTTACCGCCTGAACTACCGGATGGATCTGGCAGTAGAAGGACGGTGGATCGGTCAGAACGCTCCCAGTTACAGCGAAACGGGCGTGGCAGTGGAAACCGGTTATTACCTAACACCCGACTTACGCATTGCTCTCGGTTATAGCTTTGGTGGCGTAGATGACCGCGACTTTACTGGCTATCGCTCCAAAGGAGGCATTTACTTTGGAGTCACCTTTAAAGTCAACGAACTGTTTGGTGGTTTTGGGCGGCAAAGAGTGGTGCCACGCCAACAGCAGGAATCGGAGACAAAACCTGTTGCTAACGAGCAAAAACCTCAGACCCAAGGAAGTTCGGGAGTCGAGAAGCAGGGGGGACAAGCAGGACAAGGGGGAAATTCCAGCACGTCCTTAGTTCCCTCTTTTGCCTCCCCGGCTACCCCAAGCAACGGCGAGACCCTGCGCCCTTCTAATACCACGAGTGAGGAGTAAATAAGTTAGGCGTGGAATATAAGTTATTTGGATTTTCGAGAGTACGGGGAGTCAAAGGTCAACCAGCCAAGGTTAAAAAAGAGTTCAACAACCATCCTTGGGCTTTTTTCCTTTTGACGTTTGACGTTCTTCTGCTGGGTGTTTTAACGACACCGATGAGAGCCACTGCTCAGCCCGCAAATTCTGTATCGGTGGTAGTTAATAGTAACCAGGATGGCTCAGTCCAACCCGATGATGGCTTAACTTTGCGGGAGGCGATCGCAATTGTCAATGGTCAGCTGAGTGTTGAACGCTTGAGTCAGGCTGAAAAAGCACAGGTTAGACCCCTAGACCCCAATACACCCTCCCGAATTGAGTTCAATTTACCCCCCGACCAAACCACCATTCAACTCCAAACCGTCTTACCTCCCCTAGCCAGTCCGGGGCTGGTGGTGGATGGTACAACTCAACCAAGTTATGATGCCAAGCGCTCTGCAACCGCCGCACAAATTGAAGTCCCTACTCCTGTGGTTGCTCTAGTACCCGCACCCGACCAAGAGGTTTTACGCGGACTCACAATTGTTGCGGATAACGTGACCGTTCGGGGTTTGAGCATCTACGGCTTTGGCAAGTTAGGTGGAGCCACACTCAACACGCCACCCGGTGATATTGTCATCGACCGGGGACGGCCATACCCCGATGTAACAACACAACCCCCTAACTCTAATTTTGACTTGCGATCGCCTAGAGTCAGCTCCAAAGCCAGAGAATCCGCACCACCGAAGAATGTTGTCATTGAACAGAATTGGTTGGGTATCCCGCCGACTGGGCAAATGCCCAATCAGTTATCTGCCTTTGGCGTGTACGTCTTTAATAGTCTAGGTACCACCATCCAACGCAACCGAATTTCAAACCATGAGGGCAGTGGTATTATTACCTCCGCTCAAGCCCAGAATTTGCTGGTAACCGACAACATGATTATGGGTAATGGACTGACTGGAATGCCGGATGCCATTCGCCTCGAAGGGGAAATTGACAACTCGCAAATTGCAGGGAATTTGATTTGTGGCAACGATGGAAGTGGGGTGTATCTGTTTAAGCCAAACGGTTCTGTGCAGATTCGCAATAACCAAATCACATTCAACGGCAGACGTTTGCGTCGGGCGGCGGTTTACCTGATGGGAAATAATCATCGGGTCATGGATAACCAAATTAGTGAGCAGGCGGGGCCGGGTGTTGTGGTCACGGCTTATCCCAAAAACGATGTCCAGCGGAATCGCTCATCTTCACGCAACATGATTGAGAACAATCGTTTTGCGCAACTCGAAGGGTTGAGTATTGACCTCAACACACAGCAAAATGTTGGCGTAGTTGAGTTTCAACGCGGCGATGGCCCCAACCCCCCGCGCAATTCCCCCAACCGACGCGAAGAAACGGGCAACGCAGCGATTAATGCGCCTCAGTTTCTCAGTTCGGAGTTTTTTGTTTTAGGAAGAGAGGTCAAGCTCTTTGGTAAGGCCGATCCGGGTTCAATGGTTGAAATCTATCGAGTTCAGGCAACGACAGAGAGTCGTTATGGCCCATTGAGTGAACCCCTGACCCGTGTATCGACAGATGAAAAGGGAGAATTTAGCGTCACACTCGATACTTTACAGCCTGGAGAAACAGTCAGTGCGATCGCAACCCATCCCCAGTATGGCACCTCTGAACCCGCGCTCAATGCCAGGGTAGTGGCGGCAGATGGTACGGCAACGGCAGCAATAGACAGACAACCGCCTGTAATTCCTCAGTGCCTGGTTGCACAAACACCCCCAACTCCCACAGAGCCAACCCCCCCAGAACCAGCTCCTCCACCAGAACAACTAAGGCTCTCTCTAGCGCGGAATATCCATTTCGCTCTCGACCAATCCACCATCAGTGCGGAAAGCGCCGCCATCCTCGACCAAATTGTGGCAGTGATGCGGTCTTATCCATTTCTCACGGTTGATATTCAGGGTCACACCGATCCCCGTGCCAGTGATGCCTACAACCAAGCCTTAGGAATGCGTCGTGCGATCGCCGCACGAAATTACCTATTGCGTCAAGGAATTGCTCCAGAACGCTTGACAATTCGGTCATTTGGTGAAGTGAAACGCAAAACCACGGGCACTGACGTTGTGGATTATGCACGCTATCGCCGCGTGGAGTTCATCTTCCAAGACACGAGAGGCTTGGAAATCATTTTTGAAAATCAAGAAACCGACTTGCAAGTAGAACCGAGGGGAGGAGCGAGGTAGTGCAGCGCAATCAAGAGCGAATCGGCGTCCAGACGTGGAAAAAAAAAGTCCGAATATTGATCAGCTTGGTTTTGTCTTCTGCGAATAAAGTCATGCCCCGTCGGAGTCAGGGGGGGATGTGGCGCTATCCAAAAGTATCGCTTCTGTTCCGGAAGTTCGGGTATGCGCTAATCAGCCTCTTGACTCTTTTGGCGGTGGTGGTGAGCTACTACCCGCCAGCCTTAACACAGAGTGCTCCGGGAAGTTTCATTTGCGATCGTACCTTGTACATCAGTCGAGGAGCAACAAACACTACACTCTCTAGCGTCATTACGACGCCCAGTTTTGGTTTAACCGACATCGGTACGGCAAATCAGCCTGGACAGAATAATGAGTATAACGCCATCGGTTTCAATGTTAAAGATGGCTTTCTTTACGGTATAGCACCCGATTCTAATAACGTTGATTCTGGCTTTGGAGCAAACCCTCCAGCAATTTATCGAATTGATAACGCAGGACAACCTACTCGACTCCCAGGTTTCCCAACTGGTGTACCAGCCTTCCCAATATTTTTAGGGCCAACCAACGGCGATCAGCGTCAGGTTTTCGCTGGCGATATTGATAGAAATGGAATCTACTTTGTCTATATTACTGTCAGCGCTCCTGCGCCTGCGGGTCAACCCAACCTTTTCGCGATCGATTTAACCACTAATAATATAGTCAGATCGCTGACACTCGCAGGTACTAACTTTGCCGACATTTCCTTCAATCCCGTGGATGATCAGCTCTATGCGTTTGACAATACCCTAAAACAGATGGCTCGCATCGACCCGACGACTGGCGCAGTCACCTACTTTGGTGCGGCACAACCCCCCAATAATATAGCAATTGTCGGTGCATCTTTCTTTGATGCGTTTGGTAACTTTTACATCTACGACACTAATGGTAGTGTATTGGTCGCACGTAATCTTTCGTTTTCCAACGCCGTTACATTTGAATTACTAGGGAATGCTGGAACTGTTTCAAGATTTGACGGTGCATCCTGTGCTTACGCGCCGATTGTGGAGAAAGTTGTCAATCCTCCGTCAGTACCTGCTAATGGCATCGTCACTTACACCTATCGTCTCGCTAACCAACTAGGACAGCCATTAAGTACTGCCAACTTGACTTTCACCGACCAGTTGCCTGCTGGGTTAATCTACATCGATCAAACACTCAACAATAGTAGCGTGGGTGGAACCCCTAACGCTTATGGCGGAACTTCACTGTTGCAAATTGCAGGGATTACCATCCCACCTAGAGGTTCTGTTGAAATCAGCGTGAATGTCCGAGTGAAACCGACCACAGCTCCTGGCCCAATCTTGAATCAAGCCATTGTCAATAACATTCCGCCTATTCCAGGTCTGAACCTTCCGCAGACCATTAATTCTGATTTTCCCCCTACAGGAAACTACCCCGATCCGACACCCATAACAGTCCCTCCAACTCCACTCATTGGTTTGGCTAAGAGACTAGTATCGAACGAGAATCTGGGTGGCGGGAACTACCGTATTACTTACGAATTTGTGGTCAACAATGCAGGAAACGTTGCCCTCAGTAATGTCCAGGTCATTGAAGATTTAGTCACCCCTCCTAGTGGTCCCTTTGCCAACACACCATTCACTGTGAATAGCGTTTCTAGTCCCAGTGGCAACCTGACAGTTAACACTAGCTACAATGGTCGCACTGACACCAATCTCCTGGCAGGAACAGCTAACACCTTAGCTCTGGGCGAATCAAAAACAATTCAACTCGTGATGACGGTCACCCCTGGTACCAACCTTGGCCCTTACAACAACCAAGCAAGGGCAACAGGAACAGGTCTGGGTCCTAATGGTACACCGATTCAGGTTGAGGACTTATCTCAAAATGGCGTCAACTCAGACCCCGACAATGATGGCAACCCAACCAACAACAACGACCCCACACCAGTCAGTTTCAACCAAAGACCGGCTTTAGGAGTTGCCAAGGAAGTCGTTTCCATCGTCCCTGCGGATGGCGGAAACTTCACCGTAACTTACAGAGTTCGCGCCCGAAACTCCGGGGAAGCGACACTCACCAATCTCCAGCTTACGGAGAACCTTGCCACAACCTTCGACACCATCCCGTTTACAGTTCCTGCCAATAGTGTCACAAGTCCTAATGGCAACCTCACGCCTAATCCCAACTACAATGGCCGTGCTGACACCAACTTGCTTGCCGGTACAGATACATTAGCCGTTGGCGAAACAAAAGTCATTGAATTCATCGTGATTATCACGCCTGGTAACCAAACTCGTACTTATGAAAATCAGGTACAAGGAATCGCTCAAAGTCCTTTTGGCTCAGTAACTGACCAATCACAAGCGGGGATTAACCCAGACCCCGATAACAATGGTGACCCAACCGATAACAACGACAAGACTCCATTAGATGTAGGGCCAAACTTACGCTTGGTGAAACGGATTACAAATGTAACCAGAAGTGGTGCGCCGATTAGTGGAATTGACTTTCAGAGCTTTGTTGATAAGCTCGATGACCGCAACGACAATGTTTCTGGTTGGTCTCAGCTTCCGGGTGGAGTTCTTGCAGGAGTTTTTCGCATCGGTTCCGATGCTCTCTTACAAACTGGAGATGAAGTCGAATACACCGTCTATTACCTCTCTGATGGAACTCAACTCGTCAGCGATGCCAAAGTCTGTGACCCCATTCCAGAGAAAACCACATTTATTCCCGACAGTTTTCAAGTCGGTCAAGGTATTTTGTTGAATCAACAGTCAACAAATACATCCCTAACTAACGCTCCAGATACAGACAAAGGGACATTCTTCTCCCGTCTAACCCCAGTTACCTCTCCCTGTCCCAACACCAACAACTCCAACGGGTCAATCTTAGTGAATCTGGGAGATCTGCCCACTACATCCCCAAGCAACGTTGGTTTTGTCCGCTTCCGCGTAAAAATTGATTAACCGTTAGTAGATGAGCTAGGGGTAGAGAGGGTCATGCCCACTCTACTCCTATAGATAGGTTTGGTAACTGTAGCAAAACGGTAATATCAACTCTTCTGGTTTCATCATCTGGCAACAGAGTAATCCGCTCTTTTGGTTAGCAAAATCCAGAATAAGTGTAAGCGCTCTTTGTAGCCGCACTTAAGCACGAGCCATCTCAAACATGTGGGATGGCTTAAATTTCAATAATCTATAAGCAATTCAACGGACTTGATTGGCAACGTTTGATGAGGCGTTGCTTTCGTTTTTCCTTTGGGAAAGCTACAAGCTAGCGGCTCCAAGTCAAATGCTTATCGGCAAAAAATGTAGATTTGTATTTTGAAAAGTATCTGTACAAAAGCTGTGTCTGTGCTATTTTGGTATTTTTTTTCTTACCAAAAGTGTCGTAAAAAGAGAGGTTAAAAGGTAGTGTATCGCAATGACCTCCCACCAGCCGCTCGAACTTGGCAAAGAAAAGTACTCATCGGCGTCACTAGATGTGGCAATTATTGGCGCAAACGAATCCATCGTTTGACGGCTTTTATCGCTGCTTTAATTTTAGCGATCGCGTTGAGCTACTCCCCTCCAGCGCCAGCACAATCTTCAGCCAGTTTCCCTTGTACAAACACGCTTTATGTTAGTCGCGGTCAAGGAACGGATGTGACGGATGTGACCGCTCCAACCGCACTCAACACCCTAAACATCAACGTCAATCCGTTTACCCTAGATCCGATTCCTGGTATTCCTATCAATGCCAATATCCGCTACAACGCGATCGGATTTAATTTTCAAGATGGATTGATTTACGGCATCGATCCCGACACAGGGACTGTTTATCGAATTGCACCCAATGGACTACCTACCTCACTCGGGGTTCCTGCGGGTTTACCTGGCCGACCGATTTTGTATTTAGCTGGCGATGTCGATGTCAATGGCAACTACCTGATTTTAAGCAGTAATCCACAGAACTCACAGAATCAGCAGCTATTTACGATTAATGTAGCAGGAGGTGTGGCAACGTTGGTTGGTGCTGCGGTAACCCTATCACAAGCCACCGAAATAGCCGACTTTGCCATCAATCCCAGAGATGGACAGCTTTATGGCTTTGATACTATCACCAGGCAGGTCGCTAGAATTGACCGCACGACTGGCGCGGTTACCTTCTTGCCTTTACCCAATCCACAAATTAGTACGGTTGGGGGAGCCTTCTTTGATGCCTTCGGTCAGTTTTTTGCCTACGAAACGAGTGCCACTACCAGTGCTTTCTACCTCGTTGATGTGGGTACGGTGGATGCTCCTGGTACAGGTCAATTTGCCCTACTGAGTAGGGCACAAGGAGTAGTCAGAAATGATGGTGCCGCTTGTGCTTTTGCCCTACAAGTAGAGAAGAGGGCGTTACCGGAAACAATACCTGCGGGGGGAACTGTTACCTACATTTATCGCATTGCCAACATCAGTCCGTTGACCTTGACGAACTTGAGGTTCAGGGATGAAATGGCTAACGGTAGGACGTTTGTGGCTAATACGCTCAGGCTGACCGATATTATTGGCGGCACTCCTAACAACTATGGGACTACTAACCTCTTAGAAATCACAGGTATCACGATTCAAGCCAGAACAATTGCCCAAATCAGCGTGGATGTCCGCATCCCACCCAACACGCCTCCTGGCACAATCTTCAACCAATCCGAACTTTTTGGCCTTCCACCTAGATTCGGCGCTCCGTCGCTTCCATCAGATTACATTCCCGTAGTAGGATTTCCCGACCCAACACCGTTGCAAGTCACTGCCAATCCAAGCATCGGCTTAGCTAAGACAGTGACATCTGTGGTTGACCTGGGAAACGGCAATTTTCAACTCACCTATATCCTCGCCATCCAGAATTTTGGCAATGTTGACCTCAACAATGTCCAAGTCACGGAAAATTTATCCAATACCTTTGGTTCGACGCCGTTCACCGTCAATCGCGTCAGCAGTCCGACGGGGAACCTTGCTCCCAATAACAACTTCAATGGCGTCAATGATACAAATCTACTCTCCGGCACCGACACCTTAGCGATCGGCGCAACAAAAACCCTTGAGCTCGTCGTCACCATGACACCTGGCAACAAACTCAGTCCCTATGACAACCAGGCTGAGGCAACGGCCCAGAGTTCCGCCGGCCCCACTCGTGATATCTCCACCAACGGTCTTAACCCAGATCCGGATGGCAACGGCAACCCCAGTGATAACAACAACTCGACCCCGCTAGATTTAGCGAACCCTCCAGGGACAGGGCCACGCTTGCGCTTGGTGAAGCGTATCACAAATGCCACGCGGAGCGGTGTGCCCATTAGCGGTATTAACTTTAATAGTGTGGTGAATGACCCCAATGATATCAGTGATGATGCATCGGGCTGGTCTCAACTTCCTGGACAGCTGTTAGGTATTACCCAACTGGGGTCAGAAACTCCCTTGCAAAGTGGCGACGAAGTCGAATACACGGTCTATTTCCTCTCCGATGGCTCCCAAGAAGTCAAAGATGTCCGTATCTGTGACCCCGTTCCCTCGGGTACCACATTTATCTCTGACAGTTTTGGAGCAGGTCGCGGAATTTTACTCAATCAAAATGCAACGCAGACCCCTCAAACGAATGCATCGGATACAGACCAGGGAACATTTGCCTCGCCTCTAACCCCCGTCACCTCTCCCTGTCCGAATAGTAATAATCCTAAAGGCTCAGTATTATTGCAGCTGGGAGATATTTTTAACACATCTCCCAGTAATATCGGATTTGTGCGCTTCCGTGTAAAAATTGACTAACTCTGGTCTGGATGCTGCCAGTATCGCGACAATACGCGAGCATAAAGAGAAGAAAATTTTTAACCTGCAACTTCCAACCCACTAACCTTCAACCGATTATTTCTCATCCTAAACGCTCCGGGTGCATCCAATTTTTGTAGAAATAGTGTTTTTGTGGCGTGGGTATCCTGCCCGTCCTGTAGCTGTGGCGAGGCTTGCGTACCTGTTCCACAATGAAGATGTATATGCCGACTCGGGATGCTCCCGATGACTCCAGCATGAACTCAATGCCAAACGCGTGTATAGATACCTCTTGTTTTACAAACCCTACAACGTCTTAAGCCAGTTCACGGATGAGGATGTCAGTCAGACCAACCGTGGTACGCTTAAAGACTACATTCCGATACCTTCAGTTTACCCAGTTGGACGGCTTGATCAGGACAGCGAAGGGTTGCTGCTATTGACCAATAATGGACGCGTGCAGCATCGACTTTCAGATCGACGATTTCGCCATCCTCGCACATACTGGGTACAGGTAGAGCGTATTCCGGACGAAGCAGCCCTTAATCAGTTACGTAATGGTGTGGTAATCCAGGGTTACCATACACGACCCGCTTTGGTGCAGCGATTATCAGAAGACCCTCCCCTACCGCCTCGTCAACCACCGATACGCTTTCGTAAGAGTGTGCCCACTTCCTGGCTAGAGATAACCTTAACGGAGGGGAGAAATCGCCAGGTGCGACGGATGACAGCAGCTGTGGGGTTTCCGACATTGCGACTTGTGCGAGTAGCACTCGGCGTAGCTGGTAAGAAGCACTTCACTCAAATCCGTCTAGATGGTCTTGAGCCAGGTCAATGGCGTGACCTAACACCGACAGAACTAGAAGCTCTACAGCAGCTCTAAATCACTGAAGTGATTCTTAGCTGAGTTGCTGTCAGCTCACCTATAAGCTCATCGCCCTAAGGCTGAATTGCAAAAGCTGCAACCTTCGATTCTGACGTGGCAAACTAGATGGCAGTTAGCTTATATACCAAACTTAAAAACCTCTGACAGGAAGTGAGGAAGTTCCATTATGTTAGTTTGTCCCAAATGTCAGTTTGAAAACCCCAATACCAACAAGTTTTGCCAAAGCTGTGGAACTTCCCTGATCCATAAAACTTGTCAGGAGTGCGACACCCTAGTACCGGTTAATGCTGAAACTTGTCATAATTGCGGTGCTTTCACGGGAACGGTTTGGAGGGCTATTATCTCCAAGGAGCCAGATTCTTTTACCTACTCAACGGATGAGCCAGTAGCTCCCCTGGAGGCGTCGAATCAGGGCGCAAACGACACCGACCATGCGGATGTGCTGCCGATAGAGGCATCTCTGACTGATGAGGACGAACTATCCCAACTAGAAACGTCTGCACTAACGACACCGGTGCCATCATCAGAGTCTGCTTTACCACCTCTAGAAGACGACCAGGGGGAGAATACTATCCCCTTAACAAAACCAGAAGCCATTGAGGAAATTGCCGACGAGGAAGTGACACAGCCTCTGTCAAATCCGCTTCGGTCGAAATTCACTCAGGGGGCTACTGATGAGACATCGAACAGCACAGAATTTCGCTCACCGACACCAACGGTTGTTTATCTAGATAAACAACAGCGTTATCGGCTGCTAGAACCCCAGAGTCTCGATGTGGCAGCGACGGAGGGGGAAAATCACTACGATTTATCAGTCAGAGTTTTAGACTGTCAACCCTTTCAGCAGTCACCTTTAGAAGCGCTACTGGAGCAACAGCCGAGTGGCTCTGAAAAGTATGAGCTAAGCCTCAAACAGCCTGCTACCTCGCCCGGTGACAGCTGGAAAGTTAGGGGAATTCCAGCGATCGCTCAACCTTATTTAGCTCTCAAAGAATTGTACTACCAAACTCTGCCAGCCGTTCATGATGCATGGCAGCAAGCTGGAGATGCTGTGGTACTGCTAGAAGACCGCTCCGGCTGGCAGTCGCTTACCGAGCTGTGGGACAGTGAACAGCTTTCTACCTTGCAGATTTTATACTGGCTGGATGAAATGGCCAAACTCTGGGATGCACTAGAACCCTGGCATTGTCGTCAAAGTCTCTTGGAAACGACGAATTTGCGGGTGGATGAAGACCAAGCCCTAGGTCTGATGCGCTTGTATCCAGAACCTGAAGAACAACAGCTCACGCTACAGGATTTGGGTCAAGTGTGGCAGCGGTTATTTGATCAGTCCCAGCGGACTCAATTTACGTCCTTGGCCGCCCTTTTTCGGCAGATGTGTACTCAGGAAATTAAGACGATTCACCAACTGCGATCGCACTTGGAAGCGATCGCCCGCCAACACGAAGCCGTCACCACTGAAGCCGACCAGAACTATAACTTGGTAAGGGCAGAGGCGGCAGATAGCACATCTGTTGATATCCCAGAAGAGGCTGGATACACTCAACCCCCAAGAATTCCTTATGAAGCTATGAGTAGTAACGAAGGCGACGAGCTACCTACCTTGATTTTGCCGATGCAGTTGCTGAGTCTGGATGACGCGGGTTGCACCGATATCGGTCACCAACGCGAGCATAATGAGGACTCCTTTGGCATCCAGACACTGGTCAAGAAAGTAGAAAATCCAATGGGTCGGTCAGTACAGGCACGGGGTTTATATATTCTCTGTGACGGGATGGGGGGACATGCGTCCGGGGAAGTTGCCAGTGGCATGGCGGCTGAGACGCTCAAGCGCTTCTTCCAAGAGCATTGGCAAGACGAGCAGTTGCCCAGCGAAGAGACTGTTCGTGAGGCAGTGCGTGTAGCCAATCAGTCCATTTACGAGGTCAACCAAAAAAACGCCCGGTCTGGTAGTGGTCGCATGGGTACGACCTTAGTCATGATGTTGATCCAAAATACAAATGTGGCGATCGCTCATGTGGGCGATAGTCGCCTCTATCGCCTAACTCGTAAGCGGGGTTTAGAGCAATTGACTGAGGATCATGAAGTCGGTAACCGAGAATTAAAGCTGGGAGTGCCTCGGGAAATCGCTTACGGTCGCCCCGACGCCTACCAACTCACTCAAGCCTTGGGTCCCCGGAACGAACAGGGCATTAATCCGGATGTACACATTTTGGAACTCAATGAGGATACTTTATTTATTCTGTGTTCTGATGGTCTGTCCGATAATGATTTGATAGAGACTCACTGGCAGACGCACCTTGCTCCCTTACTCAGTTCCCGTGCCAATCTCGATCAGGGTATTCTACAGTTAATTGAACTGGCAAATGAACACAATGGGCACGACAATATCACTGCCATACTGGTTCGGGTGAAGGTACGCCCCAACTTTGAGCAACAGCAACTCCTTTATAAATAAACCAAGCAAAAGGCAAAAGCCAGTCTAAACCTCTACTTCTGCCTTTTTATTTTTTACTTAGATATGGTCACGCTGACCCTTTTACATCCCCAGGCATCCACCCCCCTACAACAGTGGAGTTTCCAGAGCCAATCCACAATTCGGATTGGTCGCTCTCCTGATAATGACATCATTCTCGACGACCCCTTAGTTTCACGACATCATTTGGAACTTAGGGCAAGTCCTTCTCCCTCAGGTAGTTTGTGGCAGCTGATCAATCAGGGAACAAATGGTACATTCCTCAATGGTGTACTGATATCGCGGGGGTTGGTACCCGATGAAGCCTTGATTCAACTGGCACGAGAAGGCCCTCTGCTCAAATTCCAACTTGAGGAGGCAACACTCAGTGGTAATGGGTCAACGCGTTCCGAGCCGCGTCCACCAACCCTCCAGAGCCATGAGCAAGGCTCCGCACCGTTGCACCATCACCAATCATCCCCACCAGAGATCGAATCCTGTACTCACGAAGGCAATCCGAGCAATAATGTGTTCTGCATTCATTGCGGTCAACCCTTGGTTCCTCTTCAGCGAACCATCCGCCAGTATCAAGTCTTGCGGACTTTGGGACAGGGGGGAATGGGTACCACCTATCTCGCCTGGGATAAACAGGGCAGTCAGTATGGACGGCCTAGCCTGCTCGTTCTTAAGGAAATGAATGAGGATATGGCTCAAATTTCCAAAGCCCAAGAGCTTTTTGAACGAGAGGCGCGTACTCTAAAAACTTTGGCTCATCCAGGGATTCCCAAGTATTACGACTTTTTTGTCGAAGAAGGGAAGAAATACTTAGCGATGGAACTCATTCACGGTCAGGATTTAGAGCAACGGGTCTTGCACTCTGGTCCAGTTACGCCAACACAGGCTGTTGAGTGGATGATTCAAACCTGTGACATTCTCAACTATATCCATTCCTGCAACCCTCCTCTGATCCACCGAGATATCAAACCGGCTAATCTCATGGTACGTCATCGGGATAATCAAATAGTTGTACTCGATTTTGGTGCTGTCAAAGAGATTGGTACAGTTTACAGAACTCGCATTGGCGCAGAAGGGTATAGTTCTCCTGAGCAAGACCGTGGAAGTCCGGTCACGCAGTCCGATCTTTATGCCATTGGTCCGACATTAATTTTTCTGCTCACAGGAGAAGCCCCCCTCAAGTATTACCGAAAACGTGCCTCGGGATATGGCTTTGAAGTGTCCAGCGTGCCTACAATCCCGCCCAAGTTGCGGGACGTGATAGAGCGAGTATGTGAGCCGAAAGTGCGCGATCGCTACCAATCGGCTAAAGAATTAGCGCAAGCTTTGGCAGCTTGCCACTTGACCTGAACCTCGCTTTTGTTATCAATTCCCTTAGCGGTGAGGCGGAACTCCCCAAATGGGAGTTCAACCTAAATCCCGCCACGGAGTTATTCTTCGTCCCAGGCTTCTACAGCCAGTAAGTCTCCAATTGGATCTTGCATGGTGAAGCCAAATTCTAAGAGTTCCTTCTTCCAGTAAGACCATTCATCTCCATACAGCAGGGCGATTTTCCACAGGCTGTCGTTCGGTTTAATAATCTTAGATTCCACCAGAGAATGCACCTGACGCTGAAACTTCACCATTGGGTGAGTAACTTGCTGAGTCATACTTTCAATTAATTTGAAATAGCTTTTGCAAATTCTTGGACTATAATGCTTCCTGATTTGGCGATTGCGCCGCTTCGTAGAGTCCTGTACGGTCAAGAAGCAATCATATACTCTTGTAGCGCATTTAGTGCAGGAGTGCAAGTGTTTTTGGCAAAGTGTACGGTAATCACTACCATTACCTCTGCCTCGCTACGCTCCGCTTCCTGCAACATACAGTTAAACTTTCGTTTCACTTGCGCCCGTTCAAAGCGGCTGGAAAGCGTCGGCTATGGGACTGTGTTAAACTTTTCTGAGAACACAAGCCCCGTCCGGAAGAGCTTTAGTAAAAGCCAATTGGAGGTAGGGTAAAGCCAACTAAGCTGAATGCGACTGGAGGTTGTTGACTCTGTCCATCACGTTAGTAACATCTTAACACTGTGCTACAACAGTCAGAAAGTTGGGTGATGTATTTAAGATAGCGTAAAGTGAGCCGTTGTATCCTGACTTTAGACTTTATTGGAGAGAGGTCTCCGGTCTCCAGTAACAACGTAGAATTGGTGTTTTGATGATTGTAGCTTTGTCAATGTAACGAATCAACCAAGCTTTGTTAGGTACAAAATCTTGAACCCACCTAACCAGTCCCAGGAAACTCCACTGGCTGAGGCGCTAACTCCCCAAGGGGAGAAAACACCTGAAGCGTTTGCCTTAATCATGAGGTTTGCTTAATCTTTCAATCCAAATCCATCGGAATTATTAAGCGCCTAAGGGTAAAAAGTCTTGCATTGATGAGGGCTATTCTCTCTTGTTGCCAGCGGTTAGGCTCTAAGAAAGCGACTGAACGTTTACATAGTTTTTAGGCTGTCTTCAAGCCTATAGTACTCTCCAGCTTGGCTGGCTGAATCTCAAAAGGTGGAAAACCTGGAAAACGATTGAAAATACACCGCTCACTTCCTTCGCTTTACCGGGTCTTTATAATTTTATCAAATAATATAAAAATATATAAATAATGAGTAAAGCCAGCCTCTATAAATTAGCAGCTTTTCAGAAGTGTAGATTATGATGTAAACAATTTTGTTTTGTCGCTCAGGTGTTACCTTGGGCGATTGGAATTAGAGGTATCAGTTTTTTATTAATTTACAGGAGTTACTAAACGTGAAGCCGGAAGCCGACGCAGCAGTGGTGCCTGTTACCAGAAAAGCTGAGGTAATTAAACGCATACAAGAATTAGTGCCACCGGGTTCGCCGGAGCCACACGAGACTGAAGTTCTGGCAAAGCTACGAACTCTAACTGTAGAACTCATCGAAGCTTATAAGGCTGAGGGACAACTCGAAGACGATCCGTTTGCCGATGTCCGCGATCGCACAATTCATCTTTATAGATCCGAAGTTAGCGAACAACTTAAAGGAAAAGTTGCGCTTGTCACAGGCGGAGAGGGCTGCGTTGGCAGCGACTTAGTCGAAAAGCTGGTTGAACTCGGTGTCAAACATGTAATTTCTGTAGACAATGCCCGTTGTGGTTATTCGTCAGAGCTTAAACCCATTGGGGAGAAAAAAGAATCTGTCACCCGCTATGCCGCAGATGTGCGCAACTACAATGCCCTTAACTCTATATTTGATGCAGAAAAACCAGAACTCGTCTTTCACTTAGCTGCTCAACGTCAGCCTGGACTAGCGGAAAAAAAAGTCAGAGAAACAATTTCAACTAGCCTTTTAGGCACAGAGAATATTATTAAGCTCTGTGAAAAGTATGGCGTGCAGCAATGCGTATTCTCTTCAACGGGTAAAGCGTCTAGATACTTCACCGCTGAAGTGTACGCCGCCTCCAAGAAAATCGCTGAATGGCAATTTGCTCAAGCGGTACAGCAGGGGAAAGTGACTTATTCAATGGTGCGTTTTACCCATACCCTAGATAACAGCTTGGTGTCTCTTCAAATTGACGAGAAAATCAAAGGCGGGCCTGTTATTAATGTTCATGCTCCCCATCGCTATCTAACCGCTCAGAATTTGAGCGAAGCTCGTCATCTGCTGCTGAATGCCCTGATTTTCTCACAGCCTGACAAACTGAAATTTTTCACTGTGACTAATTTAGGTTGGCCGACAGAAACCTTAGAGATGATTCTCTACAAAATTGTCCAATCTGGCAAAGAATGGCCTATCTACTTTCAAGGATTACAACCGGGCTATGAAGAGCCATTTTTCCTGGGTCAATTTGACTATGCCAATCCCACAGACATCCATTTGCTAATTAACACTCTGGAAGACCCCTACCGCAGCAAAGACCCTTCTGGAGACACGATTGTTGCGGAACTGGCTCCTTTCTCCACTGAAGTCTTAGACAAACATGTGGCGGCGCTGAAAGCTCTAGTGGATGACCCAGATTTACCAGAAGAGCAACTGAAGCCATGTTTGGCAGAAGCTATCCGGGAAATCACCACTTCTATTTGTGCAAAAGCATCTTCACAGGCACTTTTGAAGATTTTGAAATGGGGTATTAACCCTAAACGAGTCAAAGCTGGAGAGATTGAAGTACCAAAGCAGCGAGATATTTTAGAATTACTCACCAAAGCCTTGTATGGCAGACTTTCTCAAGAAACTTTGAGCGCTTCGAGCGTGTCTACGCAGGAGTTTGATGAGTTAGTAGAAATTCTAGCTACATTACCGGGTCTTGAGAAAGAAGTAGCCTATATGCGGGCAGTATCGAGACAGGTTAAAGCTCAGTCTCAAAATCCAGTCCTAGAAGATATACCAATTCTCGTTTAACTGATGTACACGGTAGGGGCACGATATGTCGCGCTCCTACATGTTTGTGTACTCCACTCAAGGGAAAATCGCTCTTATTCTGAGCAGTATTGATGCTCATCCTACTTAGTATTTTGGGCGATCGCATTCCCCTTTAGCCAGCAGAAGCCGATTTAGCTTCTTGACGCAACACTTCAGTCTTCCAACTTCCTGAGGATTGCAGCAACAAGCCATATTCAATCCCCTCCACCACGGCTTGATAGGACGCCTCAAGGATATTGGGAGAAACGCCTACAGTCGTCCACCGTTTTTGACCATTACTCGATTCAATCAGCACACGAGTCTTGGCAGATGTCCCCGCACCACCATCCAGAATCCGCACTTTATAGTCGGTTAACTGAAACTGAGCAATTTCTGGATAGAAGTTCTGGAGGGCTTTGCGTAAGGCGGCATCAAGTGCGGAAACCGGGCCATTTCCTTCTGCAGCTTCTAGGATATCTTTGCCATTGACAGTAACTTTAATTGTGGCAAGAGCATTACTGTAATCACCGCTAATACTTTGCAACATATCGCAATGTACCTGAAAGCCCTTGAGTTCAAAAAACTGCTGCCGATATCCCAATGCTTCGCGCATCAGCAGGTCAAAACTGGCTTCAGCGGCCTCAAATTGATACCCTTCGCTTTCCAATCCTTTGAGACGTTCTAAAATTTGGCGACAGGCGGGGTCTTGTTTGTTGAGTTCATGACCGAAAGTCCGTGCTTTTGCCAAAACGTTACTCAGTCCGGACTGGTCAGAAATCACAATTCGGCGTCGATTTCCAATCCTTTCGGGTTCAATATGTTCGTAAGTCAGGGGGTTCCGTTCCACCGCCGAGACATGAATGCCGCCTTTGTGAGCAAACGCCGAACGTCCCACAAAGGGCGCGTGGTCATCGGGAGCCAAATTAACAACTTCGCTAATCAGACGACTGGTTTGGGTCAGTTTCGCGAGTTGCTCATCCTGGATACAACGGTATCCTAGCTTGAGCTGCAAGTTGGGAATTAGAGAGCAAAGATTCGCATTGCCGCAGCGTTCGCCGTAACCGTTGATGGTTCCCTGCACCATGCGAACGCCTTCTAAGACACCTGCCAGAGCATTTGCGATCGCAGTATCGGAGTCATTATGTGTATGAATCCCTAATAAGGGCTGAACGTTAGCCGCTTTTTCTGAACCTTCAACATTCAACCTTTCAACCTTCAACGCTTCTTGAACCTCCCGAACAATTTGCCCAATTTCATGAGGCAGGGTGCCGCCGTTCGTGTCACACAACACGAGCCATTCTGCACCAGCCTTGAGTGCGGCATTAAGAGTCTGGAGGGCATATTCAGGATTTTGCTTGTAGCCATCAAACCAGTGTTCGGCATCGTAAATCACTCGACGCCCCTGGCTACGGAGATACTCAATCGAGTCTTGAATCATTGCCAAGTTCTCCTCCAGCGTCGTTTGTAGCCCTTCTGTGACGTGGAGATCCCAAGATTTGCCAAAAAGCGTCACCCAGCGAGTGCCTGCTGCCAGAATCGCTTGCAGCATCGGGTCTTCGGCGGCGGTAATGTTAGGGCGTCGTGTCGAGCAAAAGGCTACGACTTCCGCCTGAGTCAGGGGTTCTTCCTTTATTTGCCAAAAAAATTGTACGTCTTTCGGGTTTGCGCCCGGCCATCCGCCCTCAATAAAAGGAATCCCTAACTGGTCGATTTCTTTCGCAATGCGTAACTTGTCTTCTAGTGACAGAGAGAGTCCTTCACGCTGGGAACCATCCCGTAACGTGGTGTCATAGATCCAGATGGGGGTAGATGCTTGCGAGTTCATGGGCAGGGAGAATATTTGAGCTAATCGTAAAGAAATGTAAACTAAAGTTAAGGGCGGGTTGGAATGCAGCCGAGATATCTTGGCCTTTTCACGTAGCCAAATTCCTTTTTACAGCAAGTCAGGTAAAGCAGCCATGCCTAAAGTAACAGCTCAAGGAAAGACCTTTGAATGTGAGACGGGGAGCAATTTACGCCAAGTTTTACTGGAGCATGGAGTTGAACTGTATAACGGCAAGGCTATGATAATCAACTGCATGGGCTTCGGTAGTTGTGGTACCTGTGCCGTCACAGTTGAAGGGGACGTGTCCGAACCGAATTGGAAGGATAAGGCGAGGCGCTCACTGCCTCCTCATTCTCCCACAGCTAATCGCCGCTTAGCCTGTCAGACTAAGGTTTTGGGCGATGTTCGCGTTACGAAATATGACGGCTTTTGGGGGCAAGGCGATAAGAAGGCATGGACGCCACAAACTTAGCCATTAGCCCTGTAAATAGGGGTTCAACTCTCACTCATGAATGTTGAACCCCACAAATTCTACCTCATCAGGTTAAATCAAAAAATTAGACAAAAAATCCTGCCATTTTGTGTAGAAATTATCAAGGATTGAACTCAACGTTGTCAAAAGTCGCTTCAAACACCCATGGCTATAGTCTTCTTCAACGCAATCTTTTCTCGATAGTGTGCGTCAAACCAGCAACAAGGGAGGGTTTCACCTGACGGGAAAATTAGTTCTGACTTTAGGAAGGTTTCAGGGTCTTGCATTTCTTCTCCCGCTTGCAGCCTGCCAATAATCTCACAGCGGCAGGGATTATAAAGCTCTTCCAGCGTCAGCACTTCGACTAAGACACCACTCGGTCTGTGTTCTAGTAACATACAGCCTCCTGAGTCATTAAATCCTAACAACTTAAGATGTAGCATAAGTAACTGATAAAAGATGTCAAATACTGTAAAGCCAAGTCATAAAAAAACACAGTTTTTATCGGTTTCACCCCAGCCGGATACTGAGCCGTCCACCTGTTCGATTTTTTATATTTCCCCCCTGATTCGGATTACCTTAATGACGTTTTATTTAGCGCTAACGATTCCACTCCCGTTTTTGGCGCAGGTATCATCGACACCTGTGCCGCCAGTCTTGCTGTGGGTGGGATTAAGTGTTGGTGCGATCGCATTGTATGGTGCGCTGAGCGAACGGGTCATTGTGGATGAGGAAAAAATTCAGGTGGCTTATCCCCATTGGGTACCCAGTTTTTTCCGCAAAGGTTGGTCATTACCCTGGCAGGATGTCAAAGATTTGAAGATGCGGACAACGGGGCAAGGGGGGATAGTTTACTACTTTCTTAGCCAGTCATCGGAGAAAGCTTATTTGTTGCCGATGCGGGTGGTTGGATTTGCTCGATTAGTCAAGCTCGTCGCTGCCCATACTGGGATTGATACAACGGATATTCGTCCTTTGGCACAGCCTTGGATGTATCTTTTATTGTTGGGATTTACGCTGTTGCTATTTCTTGCGGATGGCTGGACGATTGGGACGGCTATCAGTTTAGGCAGACTATGAATGCTGATGCTACCGAGAAGTATTACAGCAAAACCTGGAGCAATGCCTTGTGAGCGCTCAACATTCAGGCTATCTATTGACTTTTCAAATGAAATTGTTCTCGTTGGGAAGCGGAATGTTGTTCTTGAGAGAGAGAAGTTCTCGGTTAGTTTCCGTTGCACCAACACCGCCACATCGTGCGATAGGCATCTTCTAAGGATTGGGCAATTAGACTAGCATTAGTCAGCGGCGCTGCCTGCATCTGACGGCGCAGGTTCGCCCGCAATTCTTGCAATTCTTCCAAATTATTTGCGAGAGCAACGGCTTTTTGAATGTACTCTTGGGGAGAGTGAGCAATCAACTCTTCTAGACCCACTGAGTGAAGCAAGCTCACTCCCACCCGCGAAACATGGGTTTGACCAGCTAATGTAATCATTGGTACGCCCATCCACAGTGCTTCACAAGTTGTGGTTGTGCCGTGGTAAGGAAAAGTATCCAACGCAATATCTACCTGGTTATACAAACTCAAGTGTTCGCTCTGGGTGGCAGCCCAACCCATTAGTTCCAGACGCTCAGAACCAATACCCTGCTCTTGGAACAAGCCCCGTAAATAATCTCTTGTGCCAGGGTCAATCAGCGATTTGAATTTAAGTAACAAGCGGCTGTTAGGAACGGCTTTGAGGATTTCTGACCAGTAAGCCACAAGCGGGGGGCTGACCTTGGCTAGATTATTGAATGAACCGAAGGTAATCTGTCTTTTCTCCAGGGCTGGCAACGGACTAACTGATGGGCAATCTTGAGGGGGCTGATAGCACAAGAAACCGTGGGGCAGGTGAACTAGTTCTTCCGTATACAGATGCTCAGTCTTTCCAGGGGGGTCCGCCCAGGCATCCGTGAGCCGATAGTTGATCGCATTAAGAGCAGTGGTGCCGGGATAGCCAATGTAGCTGACTTGTACTGGTGCTGGTTTGCGGGCGAATACGAGCAGTCGATTGTCAGCGGTGTGACCGGATAAGTCAACGAGGATGTCAATCTCATCTTGGCGTATCAATTGTGTCACTTGCTCGTCGGTTAAGGTATAAATCTCGCGCCAGCCATGTGCCAATTGTCGTAGTTGTTGTGTTTTCGTATCTGCTTTTCTATTGTTGGCATAGCAAATGATTTCAAAATCACGCTGGTTATGAGCAGCAAGCAAGGGTTCAAAGAAGTAGGAAACAGAATGAGTTTTGAAATCGCCGGATACATAGCCGATGCGAAGTCGCCGTTTTGGGTTGCGATCGCGTAGCGTCTCCTCTGGAGTATTGTTGCTGTGAGGCTGAATCGGTTCAGTTATTAACAAGACTATACGTTCAGCCCATTTTCGATGTTCGGCATAAATTTCTGACGGCTGATATTCATTGCTGTAATAGAGGGCGAACACTAGATTGTCTTGCGCGACCTTATAGTAGGGATTAAGCTGGAGGGCACGTTGATAGCACGCGATCGCTTCTTTTAACTTGCCTTGGTCTTGCAAAGCGTTCCCTAGATTATTATGTGCCTTCTCAAAGTTAGGATTAAGCTGGAGGGTACGTTGATAGCACGCGATCGCTTCCTGTAACTTGCCCTGGTCTTTCAAGGTATTCCCGAGGTTATAGTGGGCGTCAGCATAGTCAGGTCTGAGTTGTAGAATCTGCTGAAAGGAGATAACTGCGTCCTGTAGTCTGCCCTGTTCTTTCAACGCATTTCCAATATTGTTGCAAATTTCAACATTATTGGGATTGAGCTGGAGGGCCTGTTGATAGCACGAGATCGCCTCTTCTAGTTTTCCGTTTTCTGCCAAAACATTCCCGAGATTATTATGTACCTCAGTAAATTTAGGATTAAGTTTTAGGGCTTGTTGATAGGCATCGATGGCTTGTTCTAATTTCCCTTGCTGCTTGAAAGTGTTCCCAAGATTGTAATAGGCATCTGGATAGCGAGAATTAACTCTTAGGGCTTGATAGTAGGCGTTGATAGCTTCTTCTAACTTTCCCTGCGCCTTTAAGGCATTACCTAAATTGTTGTGGAAGTCGGGATTTTCTGAATTTAGTTCAATGGCACGATTAATCCGCTCTATAGCAGTTTGGTGTTGCTTTTGCTGGCCCGCGATGACGCCAAGTAGATGCCAAGCATCTGCGTGATTGGGTTGCCACTGTAAAACTTGTTGATAGCAAGACTCTGCTTCTGGCAGTCGTCCAGCTTGGTGATGCTCAATTCCTAAGTTGAGCCTCTTTTCAAGTGGAGCCAGTTCGTTTTGCCTGAGCGTTTCAGGTTTCTGATTTTTTCTTGGGTCTGTGTCTGATAAATTTAGCTGAGGTTGTGGTTTGTGTTCTTTGGGGGTGTCAAAGAGCCAATTTTTTGCTAGAAGAGTATATTGATTGTCTCCCCATTCTTTCAAGTGTAGGATTGTTGTCGAAACGTTAGAAAGTCCGTTACCAATGAAATAATCACACTTGGCAGCTAGATAAGTATCCTTAATGATTTCAATACCAACTTGCTTGGGAGAGGCGTGTTTTTGGTAATGAATCCCAACACCTGTACTAGTGCGTACAGCATTTGTATATCGTAGTTTCTCCCCATATTTTTGTTTATATTCTTCTAATACTGAAGTTTCATCAGTTAAGAGAAAAATTAGCGTATCCGGTCTGCGTTCCAAGTAGCTTTCGATGACTGCATGATATTGCTGGTTAATTTGAGCAATTTTACGGCTTTCTTTACTTTTATCACTGCCCCGAACATGAACAGCAAAGGTATGATGACCAGCCAAGTGCTCTGACCAAAATTGCTCAATATCCTGATTAATCTCTGGTCTAAGCTTAAGATACTTGTGAAATAAATAACGATAGACTTCCTGCGGTGACTTTCCGGCAAGAAAATGATGGGAATCAATCCAGGGTATGAGATCGTAAACGTAATTGTGGAAATCGCTCACGACTACATCTTCTGTTCTGGTTAGGAAGGAAGAACCTGATAGCCGAGAGCCAGAACCATCCAATTTATTTAACTCGTTGGTTTTCAGGTTATCCTCTGACCACTTAGACGGGTAAAGCTTGTAAGAGCGTCCCAGTAAGTCATCGATGGTATAAGGTGAAATGGGTTGAAAGTAATGTTCAAAAGCATTTTCACCCTTGGAATTTTGGTAACGGCTGTTGTCGCCCCAATGGACAATGGGAATTCTGCCCGTTAATTCTGCTATAAGTAGTTGACCGAGAACGTGGTCAACATCAGCCCAAAAACCGTATCCCCAGGCTTTGATGAGAATGAATTTAGGTTCGTTTCGCTTTAACTGTTGCCCTGACGGAGAATGCTGGGCAATTTGAAGCTGGCGTTTTATCTGAGATTGGTGGTGTGGTTGAGCAGGAACTACTAATTTCCCTTCTCGATCAAATTGAAACACACCGTCTGCATTGCCTCGAAGCAAACAAATCCAAGCAGCTACATTGCCAGTATGGTTCACAATTAAATCGCATTGGGAAAGCAAATGAGTGACAGCCAAGAGAGTTTTGCCAAAAGAAAACTTATCAACCTGTGTAAGATGTGCATTCGCATGTAATGCCCTTCCTTCTCTGGCAACTGGCATTTCTTCAAAAAAGAAACACCGCTCATGAAAGTAATTGACAAATAAATCCCGAACTTGTTCTTGGTCAGTCTGAATTAAGATTTTGTGTTCTGGATTCTGTTGTAATAGTTTCTCAGCTAGCTCTAAATAAGCATGGGGATTGCCCAGCTTAACTTCTGTATGTTTGTCAGTCCCTCGATAGCAGACTGCTATTGTTTTTGACAAGTCTATCTGATACTTTTTAACTAACAATTTTTGAGTTTTTAAAATAGACTCATTTACCTGAAAATATCTATGAGTAAATAAATTGTAACTATTAAAATTATAATTCCTGTAAAGACCATGATGGTCATGCTTTGAAATTAGGCAATTGCTCTCAATCTTAATATCAAGATTAGTTTTAAAATAATAGGGATAAAAGTCTGCCCTATTTCTTATTTGTTCTTGGCTCCTGTAGGAGAGAAATTCATCGGAAAAATTTATCCTTTCCGGTAAAATATTCAAATTGTATAAATCAATCATACCCCAGAAACATACTGATAGGATTGAGAAAAATCCATTACTTGGATTATTTCTGCTGGAGTATAGTGTTTTGTTTTTTTCTGAGTAATAATTGCCTAATCCTAAGCTCAGTGCCTGTGAATCTTCTTGATAGATTTGGAGAGAATACTCCTGATGTCTGAGGCGGTGTTTAGCATAGCTCAGCCGCCGTTTGGCTTGAGGGCTATGGTAAGGTTTCTGGACAATCTGAGTGAGTAAGGAGAGCGATCGCTGGGCAGCGAAGTAAGAACTGAGAACGCTACTGCTCTCGTAAGTTTGCACAATGCTGACGAAAAGCCAGTCTGATAAATTATCATTGCATGGCTGATGGTCATATTGCTGAGCTACAGGCAAAAAAGGTTCGTCAATGACGATAGTTTGACCAGAGCTAAAAGCTGTAACCAATTCTTGGAGTGTTTGGACACTGAGTTGTCGCTGCCCTAATTCTGCGGCAACTCGTGCCAGGGTACAACGGCGAGGAAAGGATGATTTAGTGTGAACAGCTTTTTGAAGGCATTCAAAGGAATGTTTTAAGGCTGCCAACTGCTCCGCTAATGAAATATTAGCTGCTCTAGCAACAGCGAAGTAATTCAGTCCTGCTAAGTACAAATGACTCTCAGCATTAGCATTGACTGCAAATTGTTGCCATTGACTGAGAAAGGGAGCTGCATAACTCCAGTTTGCGATCGCTGCTAACCAGTAATCTGGTTTCAAACTCCTTGGCGTTTCCCCCACTTCCCTGATTAGCAGTTGTCGCTCGGTTAACTGTCGCGCTCGATCTGCTTTGCAGGCAAACAGGTTCGTCTGATCTGATATTGGCTGGCTCACATCCACAGGAGCCAAGCAGCCGATAGCAGGGACAAGGCAATAAATATCGTAACCGAGCTTCTGAAATAGCTGAATGAGGAGCAGGTTACTTTGGTTACCTGAGGCGAATTCAAACATAACCAAAGGAGTGTGGTCTGTCAAAAAGCGCTGCCCTCCGGCAAGTATCTTGCTCTCTTCTCCTCCTGCATCTAACTTGATAAAATCTATCGTCTGCCAGCCCCGCTTCACTAATTCTCCATCAAGCGTGAGTAGTTGAATCGTTTCCTGTAGTTGGTGGGAACTGCTTTGCTGGCAGGAATTTAGTTCGCTGTTTGCTGCCAGGAAGAGAGTCGCTTTACCCTCACGATTGGATAAACCTGCGTTGACGATTTGTACAGTGGTTAGCGCATTCGCTGCCACACTTTTTTGTAGAAGCGAAACAACAGAACTGGCCGGTTCGTAGGCAGTGACCTGGCCTTGCCCTTGGAGTAACTTAGCCATCGCCAGGGTATAAACTCCATGATTTGCGCCAATATCTAGGATGTGCATCCCTGGGATGATGAGTTTGCGGATAAATGCTAGCTCTGGCTCAAACCAATCCCCCTGCTCTAACAAAACATAAGTCGTCAGATTACTGAGATCATTCTTGACACAAAGTTTGACATCTCCTTCAACCGTAACCAAAAGTTCGTCGGGTCCAATTAGCGTTTGCCCACAAAAACGCTGCCACATCATTCGATAAGCTTCTTCTACAGATTGAACGATCAGGCTGGCATTAGTTAGGGGAGATGCTGCCATGCGATCGCGCAAGTTAGCTCGTAATGCTTGCAGTCGTTCTAGGTCACTAGCCAGATCAACGGCTTTTTGAATGTATGCTTCAGGGGATTGAGCGATCAGGTCTTCTAGCCTAACTGATGACAGCAAACTCACCCCCACTCGTGAGACATGAGCTTGCCCCGCTAGGGTAATTACGGGTACCCCCATCCACATTGCCTCACAGGTTGTGGTCGTGCCGTGGTAGGGAAAGGTATCCAGGGCAATATCCACCTGCTGATAAAGGGTTAAATGTTGAGTCTTATCCGCTAGCCAACCGACTAATTCCAGACGATTTGGGTCGATCCCCTGCTGTTGGAACTGTTCTTGCAGGTAGTTGCGCGTACCCGGATCAACTAGAGGCTTGGCTTTGATCAGCAGACGGCTATTCGGGACGGCTTTAAGGATTTGGGCCCAGTAACCAACGAGTTGGGGGCTGACCTTGGCTAAGTTATTGAAAGAACCAAAGGTAATTTGCCCTCGTTTCAGGACTGGTGGAGGGCTGATGGCTGTGCTGTCTTGCGGTGGCTGGTAGCACAGGAAGCCGTGGGGCAAGCGAAAGAGTTGTTCGGTATGCAGATGCTCGGTTTGTCCTTCAGGATCAGTCCAGGCATCTACAATTCGGTAATCCATCGTATCCAGGCCAGTGGTGTTGGGATAGCCCAGATACGTGACCTGAATGGGAGCTGGTTTACGGGCGAATACCAGGAGTCGATTGTCAGCCGTATGCCCAGAAAGATCGATGAGGATGTCAATCCTATCTTGGCGGATGAGTTCTGCAACCTGTTCATCCTTCAAAAAAGCGATCTCACGCCAGCCATCGGCCAGTTGCCGCAGCCGTTGTGTTGTTACATCTACATTCTTGTTGTTGGCGTAGCAGATGATCTCGAAATCCTGGTGGTTGTGGGCGGCTAGCAGCGGCTCAAAGAAGTAGGCAACCGAATGGGTCTTGAAGTCACCGGAGACATAGCCAATCCGGAGTCGTCGGTTTGGGTTGGCATCGTTCGTGTGAGGCTGGATTGCTGCTGTTAATGGGGCAGCCAAACGTTCAGCCCATTGTCGATGTTCAGCATAGATTTCCGACGGCTTGTAGTCGCTGCCGTAATGCAGGCAGGATATGAGATTACCCTTCGCTACCGCCCAACTCGGATCAAGCTGGAGGGCTCGTTGGTAGGAACCGATCGCTTGCTTTAATGTTCCTTGGTCTTTTAAAGCATTTCCCAAACTGCTATAGGTTTCAGCAGAACTGGGATTAAGCTGAAGGGCTTGTTGATAGGATGCGATCGCATCGGTTAGTTTTCCTTGTTTTCGGAAAATAATTCCTAATTGAACATAGGCTTCTGCCTTATTAGGTTGAAGTTCAATGGCTTTCTGACAGGATGAGATGGCTAACTCGAATTGCCCAGCTTGTTCGTAAGCAATGCTCAGATTCAAATGGGCATCGGTATAGTTCGGTTGGAGTTGAATTGCTTGCCGATAGGGTGCGATTGCTTGTTTCACCATCCCTTGTTCTTGGTAGGCAAGACCGAGGTTGTTATAAGCTTGAGCCAGATCAGGTTGGAGGTGAATTGCTTTTTGGTAGCACGCGATCGCGTCAGTAAAACACTGTTGTTTCTGATAAACACCACCTAGGCTGTTATAAAAGTTAGCAGCGTTTGGCTCGAACTCAATTGCCCGATGAATCCGTTCAATCGCTGTAGAATATTGCTCTTGTTGGCAAGCAATTACACCCCACAAATGCCAGGCATCGGCACGATTCGGTTGCCCCTGGAGTACCTGTTGATAGCAAGTTTCTGCTTGTGAAAGTTTTCCAGACTGGTGATATTCAATGCCCAAGTCTAGTTGCTTTTCATAAACAATATCTAGGTGTTTACGAATTTCAGTATCGTCGGGTTTAAGTTGGAGAGCTTTACTGTAACAGTCAATAGCCTGTTGGAATTGCCCAGACTGTTGATAGACATTCCCCAGGTTGTGATGAAATGTCGCTTCTTTAGAATTTAAGGCAATAGCTCGCTGAATCTGTTCAATAGCAGTTTGATAATGACCTTGTTGAGCCGCAATTACACCCAAGAGATGACAGGCATCAGGGTTGTCAGGCTGCCACTGAAGCACTTGTTGAAAACAAGCTTCTGCCTGTTGCAGTTGTCCTGACTGACAATACTTGATACCTAACTGGAGCTTTTGATTCAAATGATCCACTTGCTGAAGAGCATCCCTCGTTGCAGTCTGTTGCTTGTTAGAGTCAGGGCGCTTGGATTTTGGTTGTCTCTTCGGAAGGTTGCTCATAAATCTGCAAAAGACGCTCAAGCTTGCTAGTACTTCAATACTGCTGGGTTAAGTCGTAAGGTGGGCAATGCCCACCCTGCAAGAGAAGTGCAACGTTGTTGTTGGATATCCCCTCAAGAGAACAGGCTCAGTTCTCCTGTTCTGTTTCTAAAAAGCGTTTCACAAGGTTGGTTCCCTGTGAAACGCTATTGTTGCATGAGAGAGGATTAGATGAAGGTCTGCTTATCCTGCCCAATTGTAAACAGAATTAGCAGACACTACATCAGACCTGTGTTTGAACCGCAAACACGCTAGAGTATTGCTGTTTGAGGAGATCCAAATTATCGCCATCCAACGGTAGGTGCCGTTCACCAACTCCTAAGGCTTCTCCCATATCATCATGGTCTAAACCAAGGATATGACCGAACTCGTGTGTCAGAGTCGAGTAGAGATCGACTTGGTTGGGATTGACGCTATCGAGTGATGTAGACCAACCGTAACCATCGGCATCATCATCGATCTTGACGATTAAGCCATCAGGGCTGCCCAGAGTCTCACCCAATGATGTGCCACCCAAATCTCCAATCAGGACATCCGTCTGTTTCAGTTGATTCAGGCTTTGTACATTAACACCTTGTGCAGCCCAGTAATCAATAGCCGCACTGACAACGGACGCAAGTTGGTTTTGGGTCAGCGTTGCACCACCAACAGTTGGAGTACCGTCGAGAGTAAGTGCTGCTTTGTAGCTCAAGGTGATGCCTTTGAGGTCGGTTTCCTCAACGGTATTGTTGGCACCGACATCGGTGTTGAACCCGTATTTGACTGTTGGTGTTGATGTTCCTAGATTCAAGCCGACTACGCTGCCGGTATCATACTTCACCCCGATTACATAGAGAGAGCCTACTGCATCTGGTGTGAAATTGATGGTGATGTCACCTTTGCTTGCCCCAGTACCGAAGACGACCTGACTCGATGTCAGTTGTACCTGAGTAGCTGTCTCACCTGGGTCTATCTTGCCATTGTTGTTGGCATCGGTGACCTTGTAGAGCTTGACATCATTGAAGGAGGCACCGAAATTCCATTCCGTATTGCCAGCCTGGTTGTTAACAACATCAGGCCCGTTGTTGCTTTGGTCGATTAAGACCTTGATTGGATCGACTCCTGCCTTGCCATCGACATCCACGCCCTTAATGGTATTGGAAAGTCCGGTGTAGTAGTACAAGACACCTGGGTTGGTTTGGCTAATCTTGTTGCTCTTCGTACTGTACTGGATGACTCCGCCCTGAGAGGCATAGTACTGGTCAAAGTCAGGTGCTGTGCCATTGATATACTGCTGGATGGTTGTCCCTGTCGGCGCAATTTGACCGAAATCAGGAGACGTGCCAGTGTAAGAACTGGAATCAGTCGCGGTTTTTGTAGTAGTACCGATGATACCGCTTGCCGTACCGATGTTGGTGTAGCTGCCAGCCACAGCAGTGCCAGAGTATGTGAAAGTCCAACTTTCACCGGGATTCAACTTGCCATCCTTGTTGGTATCGCCGACATTGAAGCCGCCGCTTAATTGGGGAGTGGCCGTGAAGTCATCGGCAGCGTTAGTCGGTGTGCCGTTGTCATCCTTCACCGTGACGTTGGAGAGGCTCACGTTACCTGGATTGGTTACCGTGTATTTCCAACTGATGGGGGTTCCAGCTGTAACACCCGTCAATCCGTCACCTGATTGGGTTCCGTAGACTGTCACCTTGTTAATGGCGATCGCTGGGTTTTGGCTAACTGGCACCGTTTCCGTATCGGACTTGGAGACGGTTTGTGTTGTGTCTCCAATGGCGGTGTTGAGGATGGAGCCGCCTTTGTCCAGGTCGGCTTGGGTGACGGTGTAGGAACCACTGTAAGTCCAGGTTTCACCCACATCCAGTTTGCTGTTGCTGTTGCTGTCACCTGTGTAGCTGGTTAAGGCTCCTCCCAATAACGGGTCATTGACGGTGACACCCGTTAAGGTGGTGTTGCCCGTGTTCTTGACATCGATGGTGTAGTTAATCTTGTCTCCGACTTGGTCTAC
>NZ_DATNPA010000612.1:0-14449 GCF_036703385.1 Allocoleopsis sp.
ATTCAACATAAAACCTTGAAGGTGGCTTATTTTTATGTCTAAGGGCAGGTGTAGAATCAAATCGACGCAATCATTATAGCTATTGATGGGAATTTTGTATCGATTATTACTGTATTCTCTAACTCCTTAATGATTTTATAGACTCACGACTGGCATACTCAACTGTTTTTTAATAAATTCTCTTCCGAGTTGCCCAGCGAGCGAGTATGCTGGTCAGCAAGATCATGAACACCAAGATTAAGGAAGCGGCCCAAGCTAGCTCATTTTGGAATGCATCGGTTACTCTAGCAAAGTCGTAGATTAAGTAAGAAAGAGTGGCGATTGGCTCTAATAAACCCTGAGGAGGTAAATTCGGCATAAAGGGTGAATTAAAGGCTGTGAAAAGTACAGGAGCTGTTTCTCCAGCAGCGCGGGCGATCGCTAGAGTAACTCCTGTCAGAATGGCGGGTATCGCGGCTGGCAGAACAACCTTTAACACCGTTTGGTAGTTAGAAGCTCCCACTCCTAGAGATGCCCATCTAATATCTTGTGGAACTATCTGTAACGCTTCGTCAGTCGTCCGCACAATAGTCGGCAACATGAGTACGGCTAGGGCTGCGCCAGCTGCAATTGCTGAAAAGCCACCCTCAGGTTTTTGTAAAACAAACTTTGTCAGAATACTTGGCTGAACCAGAATCCCATAGGCAAAAACCCCAGCAATAATTGAAGGAACGCCGGAAAGTACGTTTGTTGCAAAACGAATCCAGCGAGTCAATTTACCGGAGCTGAACTCTGATAAATAAACCGCTGCTAATACGCCAAACGGAACGGCTATGAGAGTCGCAATTCCTACTACCATCAGAGTGCCAATTATCGCATTCGCAATACCCCCTTCGGCTTGACCGGCGGCGGGTGGTAGCTGAATAAACAAACTGAAGTTTAGGCGGTTAATTCCTTTACTGAGTACATAGAGTATGACTGCAAATAAAGGCACCAAGGTAATGGCCAGACAGGCACCCGCCACGATTGTCATGACTATCCCGAATAGTGATCGCGGACTGCCGTAAGACCGAGTCATCCCACTCGTGGGGGAGTCCTGAGAATATTGAGTTTGGGGACTAGTTGACATATAACAAAACTCTACCTATATCTACAGTAGACTCCATTCTTGGGTTAGAACTTCTTAACTTGGCGAACGATCAACTCCGCCAACACGTTGACGATTAGTGTTATCACAAACAAAATTAATCCCGCATACATCAGAGCAGCAATTTGCAGACCTGATGCTTCAGCAAATTGGTTGGCCAGTAGGGAAGCGATCGTGTTTGCAGGAGCTAGCAGGGAAAAACTCAGCTTATTGGAATTACCAATGAGCAGGGTAACAGCCATTGTTTCTCCCATCGCACGACCGAGTGCTAGCATGACCGCACCAATAATACCGGAGAAGGCAGCTGGAATGAGTACTCTGAACAGCGTTTCCCAGCGCGTTGCTCCTAAACCCAGAGAAGCTTGTCGAAGATCAGGAGGAAGGGCGGCTAGGGAATCGCGAGAAATTGCCGTAATGATGGGCAAAATCATAATGGTCAAAATCACACCAGCCGGCAACATGCCTGGGCCTGCGGGGGGTGTGCTAAAGATTGGCAACCAGCCCAAGTAGTTGTGAAGCCACGCCCCTACATTACTGAGTAGAGGAATCAGGACAAAAATGCCCCACAGTCCATACACAACACTAGGAATAGCCGCTAAAAGCTCCACCATGAAGATCAGCGGAGTCCGAATGGATAAGGGTAAAAAATCTTCGCTCAAGAAAACTGCCGTCCCAACTCCCAGGGGTACTGCCAATAACAAGGCGATCGCAGCACTCACAATTGTGCCATAGATCACAGGCAGCGCCCCGTAAGATTCTGCCACAGGATTCCAATCGCTGCTCGTCAGAAAACCTAAACCATATTTCTGGATAGCCGGCAACGCCTTAAAGGCAACCACTAGCGCAATGAAGAGCAAAACACCGGCAACCCCCAGCGCCAAGATGCGAGTTAGCCAGAGAAAACCCCTATCTAGGGATTTTTCTGCCGAGGAGCGTGGTTGAAACGTGGTTTGAGGATTCCTAGCTTGTGCCGTCATAGTGGACTTTACCGAACAGACTTGTGTGAAGAATGGAGGAGCGAACGTTAGCTCACTGTTAGCCTGGATGTACCATACTCAAGAGCCGCATCGCGAGTTGCACCCTTGGACGAATACTGTTTTGATTGGCGATCGCCATTGAGCTAGGTTCAAGGTTACAGCTAGGGGTTATTTGGTAATGTTCATTTTGTAGTCGGCGCTGATGCCATCGGCAGTGGTGGCTACTTTATCGACAACCTTACTGGGTAGAGGAACATACCCCAATTCGGTGCTAACCTTCTGACCGTTCGTCAAGCCATATTCAATCATGGCTTCGATCGCTTTGGCTTTTGCTGGATCGGAATACTTTTTATGGACGAGCATCCAAGTATAGGTAACGATGGGATAGGAGTCTGCCCCTTCTGGATCGGTGATAAAAGCCCGAAGGTTTTCAGGCAGTTGCACCGCTTCAAGGGTTTTCTCCGCAGACTGGTCATTGGGGGCAACAAATTTGCCCGCTTTGTTTTCTAAAGAAGCAAACTTGAGTTGATTTTTGGCGGCGTAGCCGTACTCGACATAACCAATTGTCCCCTTATTCTGCTTAATTAGGGCGGCGACGCCATCATTCTTGGGTGCGCCAGTGCCAGTAGGCCACTGTACCGTTTTACCTTCCCCAACCTTGGTTTTCCACTCTGGGCTAATAGCACTCAGATGTTTGGTGAACACACCTGTTGTACCGCTTCCATCAGAGCGATAGGCTACTGTGATATTTTGGTCTGGCAGTTTTACATCTGGGTTAGCCTTGGTGATCGCAGGGTCGTTCCACTTCTTAATTTTACCCAGGAAAATATCGGCATACACTTGCCGGGGTAGCTTCAGTTCACCCGTCACTTCTGGGAGGTTATAGGCGAGTACGATGCTGCCGGCTGTCATGGGCAGCATAATCACACCTTTATCGCCCACCTTCTGGATTTCATCATCCTTCATGGCAACATCACTAGCCCCAAAGTCTACAATGCCTTTGGTAAACTGCTCCACGCCTGCGCCACTACCATTTCCCTGATAATTGATCTGGACTTTGGGATATTCCTTGTTTAAATCAGCAAACCAACGCTGATACAGCGGAGCTGGGAACGTTGCACCTGCGCCCAGTAGTCTTACATTCTGATTGAGGGCGAGTTTATCTGAGCCAGCTGTAGAAGTTCCGCCTGCCGTAGAAGTTTCACCGCTAGGAGAAGCACCACCATTAGCCGCATTGTCTGGAGCTTTCTGCCCACCGCAAGCGGCTAAGCTGATTGTCAAAGCCACCGCCGAAATTGAGGCAACTAAACGAGTGGGATGAGTAAGGTCAATCCGAAAAAGCATCGCTATCTAATTTTTTTTACTTCTATTCAGTAAACCTATAGAAGGATAGCGCTTTTACGTAAAGGGAAGATTAAGAGAGCTGACCTTTAGTCACTTCGCTACGCTCACCAAAAATTTAATGGAAAATGATGAGTTCCCTTTGGCTTATTCATTAGCTAAATGGGGAGTAATTCAGCTAATTGCTGGAAATCCTCAATATTCTTTGAACCTAGTTTAATTTTGTTTTCTTTAAGCTTCAGCGAATGATTGTTAACTTGACTTTATTTAACCTGAAGATCAGCTAAATTCTATAACGATTTTAGCTGATTTTTTCGCAAAATATCGTAGAAAAAACTAAATTCAGCCCCAAAACAGATATAGCATTGAAAATCAGCGCTACTGTCAGCGGGAAATAACACTTAAGGCAGGGCGACAGTCTAGTACACCCAGGCGGAAATAACTATCCAGTTGAAAAAGTTTAAAAGCTTACTGTACAAACTTTCTTTCAGAAAAGCCTTCTGCCTCCTGCCTCCTGCCTTCTGCCAACTTGGTCTAGCCAGAGGTATTCTCTCATGAGACCGAAAGGTCTGAGCAAGTGCGATCGCACTGACCGGGAGTAGTTCACCGCCTGGCAGAGCATCAATCCCTGAAGAGTAATCCTGCTCTCCTGTATAGGCTTTTATGTTTTAAGCAATTTTTGGGGGAGTAAAACGAAAGACATTCTTTCTTTTACAATAAATGCCTTCTACCCTTTACATTTTTGGCTACTGGCCTCTTGCTGACTGTGTCTGTTCCCAATGAACTTATGTGGGCGTTGATTGGCTTACTGCTGACAATCGGCGGCACTTTTGTGGAAGCCTTTGCAACCAATCCGCCCTGGGATTGGTCCGGTCATGGCATCCAGGCCGTATCGCTTGGTGTTACCTATCAAATCGGGGCTGTCCTCCTCACGGGTTGTTTAGGCGGTAAAAGTGCCGGTGCCCTTTCTCAAATCGCTTATATTGTCCTAGGCTTGGGCTCAAACCTGCCCGTCTTTACTCAAGGCGGTGGCCTGAGTTATCTCAAACAGCCTAGCTTTGGCTACTTACTGGGCTTTATTCTGGGTGCTTGGGTTTGCGGGTTTCTGGCTTTTCGGATGCCGCCGCGTATCGAATCTTTGTCCTTTAGTTGCCTCTGTGGTCTTTTGACAATCCATCTCTACGGTATAGGCTATTTGATCGTTTTCCACGCCCTCAACTTGGCAGCCTTTGGCAACTTGTCCTTACTGCAATCTATTATGAAATACTCAATCTATCCCCTACCAGGACAACTGGTGGTAACCTGTGCCGTTACCGTTTTGGCGTTTGCCCTGCGGCAACTGATGTTCTACTAGCTTGCTGTCCTAGAACCCAAGAAAGGTTACAGGTTGACAGGTTGCAGGTTGAAAGTTATCTTCAAAAAGCCTCATCCTCCAATGCTCAACCTTACTAACCTTCGACCCCATGACCCATAACCAATGACCAAGTCCCTGAAAAACCGTTTCTTCTGGGTTACTGCTTTTATCAGTCTGATATTGGATCAGCTGACCAAATATTTAGTGGTGCAGAATTTGGATCTGAAGGAGACCTTAGCGGTGTGGTCTGATGTCTTTCACTTTACTTATGTCTTAAATCCTGGCGCGGCTTTTAGTTTCTTTCAGGGAGAAGCTTGGTTGCGCTGGCTGTCTTTGGTCGTGAGCATTGGTTTAATCGCACTCGCTTGGTTGGGGCCTGCCATGAATACGCTGGAGCAGCTAGGCTATGGGTTTATCTTAGGAGGAGCATTGGGCAATGGCATTGACCGTTTTTTCAACAGTTGCGTAGTAGATGGCAAGCTTTTAACTTGCGTCGTGGATTTTCTGGATTTTCGTCTGATTCATTTCGCTGTATTCAACCTGGCAGATGTTTTCATTAACGCAGGTATTATCTGCTTGCTGATTGCTAGCTTACGGCATCAACCTCCAACACCCAACTCCCGACGTCTTTAGAGTCAGTTTGCCGGATAGGTCTTAAACAGGAGCGGCGATCGCTGTTTTAGGGTGGCGAGGTTTAGACCCCGTTCACGAATCAAGCACTCGAATCGAGAAGCGATCGCTACCGTTGGCTCAACACTTCTAGGCCGATTCAGATTTGAGCAACCAAGAGGGATGGGTGAGCAATTCAGCCGTGGAGCGTTTCTCAACCATCTCCCTGGTAATCGTGCAGCGATGAATATCTTTGCGAGAGGGCAACTCGTACATGATATCCAGCATCAGCTCTTCTAAGATGCCTCGCAGAGCTCTAGCGCCGGTTTTGCGTCGAACCGCTTCTTGGGCGATCGCTCTTAGAGCATCCGGCTGAAACTCTAGACGAATACTATCCATCTTCAGCAATTTTTGGTATTGCTTCACCAAAGCATTGTGAGGTTGTGTCAATATCCTCATCAAGGCATCTTCATCCAGGGGTTCAACGGATGTGACCGCAGGCAAGCGCCCAATCATCTCCGGGATCAGACCAAATTTAACCAAATCCTCTGGCTCTAAATGTTTGAAGAATTCTGATGTCGGCTTTGGCAGCGACTGTTCCTCACTGGCTTGAACAAAACCGATCAATTTTTTTCCGATGCGTTGCTCTACCAATTTGTCTAACCCGACAAAGGCACCGCCACAAATAAAAAGAATATTACTGGTATCAAGTTGAATGCACTCCTGATAAGGATGCTTACGCCCACCTTGGGGCGGTACATTCACCACTGTCCCTTCCAATATTTTTAAGAGCGCTTGCTGAACGCCTTCCCCCGAAACATCCCGTGTAATTGATGGATTTTCGCTTTTACGGGCAATCTTATCAATTTCGTCAATGTAGATAATACCTCGCTCCGCTGCTTCGACATTAAAGTCAGCGACTTGCAGCAATCGCAGCAAGATATTTTCTACATCATCCCCGACATAACCCGCTTCTGTCAGTGTGGTAGCATCAGCAACCGCAAAGGGAACATCCAACTGAGTCGCCAGAGATTGAGCCAAAAGGGTCTTTCCGCAGCCCGTAGGCCCAATCAGAAGAATGTTAGACTTAGAGAGCTTCACACTCTCATCAGAGAGATTTTTGCTGCTCTCGCTTTGGTCAACGCTGAGGCGCTTGTAATGGTTATAAACAGCAACAGATAGAACTTTTTTGGCCTGCTCTTGACCGATGACATGCTGGTCTAAAGCTTGCTTGATTTCAGTCGGTTTGGGAAGTTGATGCCAAGCTCGATGCATAGCTGGGATGGGTTGGTCTTGGGCAGGGTCGATGTCCTGAGGCCCTTGGATCGCTGTGTCATTGGATGAGTGGAACAGTTCCTCATCTAAGATCTCATTGCACAGTTCCACGCATTCATCACAAATGTAGACGCCCGGTCCGGCTATCAATTTGCGTACCTGCTCAGAAGACTTACCGCAAAAAGAACATCTTAGATAAGAGTCGTATTTGGACATATTAAAATTATCGCTGTTGAGGTGGTAGCAACATCCTAGGCTGTAGCTCGGTGCTGCTATATCGGTGTCAGCTAGGTCGAGGATGGGTTGAACCCTGTGCCTGTGAATCAGATGCGACCCCTTGCTAGTGGGGTGCATTACCCGGTCAGAGGAGCAGCCGCCTCACTGGGATAACCCAAAAAACGATTATTATACCAAGTTGCAGCTGTTCAGTGTCTGTTGGGGACTGAGGATTGGGGAGAGCGCTACCATGACCAATGACCTATACCCCATTGTCGATTACCAACTGGAGAGAATCCAGTTTAGACCGCAACGTGGTATTAATACCATTCTAAGAACAATCTCATCGTCCTTAGAGCCGCAACTGGTTTTTCAGTATGGATCAATAAGCCACTGACATTTATTCTCAACTAGCAGATTTTGTTGCAAGTGACCGATGCAAGTAACTATTATTGTCAATAATGCATTGTCAATAATCGGTTTTTTTTGAGAGAGTTATTATGCCTCCTTACACAGCCGCTTCACTCAAAGCCGAACTCAATTCCAGAGGTTGGCGTTTGACGCCACAACGGGAAACAATTCTGCATGTCTTTCAAAATCTGCCCAGAGGAAACCATCTTAGTGCTGAGGAACTCCACGAGCTGCTACAGCAGCGTGGAGAGCCCATTAGCTTATCTACCATTTACCGCAGCGTCAAGTTGATGTCGCGGATGGGCATTTTACGGGAATTGGAGTTGGCAGAAGGACATAAACATTACGAGCTCAATCAGCCTTTCCCAAATCATCACCATCATTTGGTTTGCATTCAGTGCAACCGAACCATTGAATTCAAGAATGACTCGATTCTGAAACAAGGAGTAAAGCATGTGGAAAAAGAGGGATTGCAGATGATTGACTGTCAACTGACGATTCATACAATCTGTCCGGAGGCAGTGCGGATGGGATGGCCTTCTGCACTACCCAGCAATTGGTGCTGCACCCGCTCAATTGCTCATGGATTGAATTAAATTCATGTTCTTCTGGCTAAGTCGAATGTCACTGACTTAAACGTTTGTAGTCAGCGATGCAAGTACCTCCAGTAGTGAAGTGTTGACTACGAAGCTATGCTATAACAGTGACATTCAGCTTAACTAGTTCAAAAATTTTTCACAGCTTTTGATATAAAAACTAACTGCTTTATCTTGGGGGTTGATCTTTTGGATTGCCTTGAATTTTTGATAAGCTAATTTATTATTTTGACTATTATAAAGTATAATTGCTTCTTCAAACAAGGTTTTGGTTTGTTGCTTTAGGTCTCGGAGCTGAGGCGGGTCTGTCTCGAAAATTTCAAATACCGAAACACGTTCTCGTTTGCCTTTCACTTGCACTTGACCGATAAATCTATACTGATATTGGGTAGGTGTTTCCAGACTAAATAAAGTCGGCCCGCTAATCAAAATGGCTGCACCATACACTTTAGTCAAATCTTCTAAGCGAGAGGCCAGGTTAACGGCATCAGCAATTACCGTGCTTTCCATGCGCCGTTCTTCGCCAATGGTACCCAGCATTAAACTACCCCGATGCAAGCCAATGCCGATCGCAAGGGATGGATAGCCCAATTTTTGGCGATCGCTATTATAGAGTGAGACTTCTTGTTGCATCGCGATCGCGGCCTGCACGGCCTCATCAGCTGTATCAGGAAACAGAGCCATCACTGCATCCCCAATATATTTATCAATAAAGCCATTATGCTGGCGGATGATCGGCCCCACCCGGCTCAAATAAGAATTGAGAAAATCAAAGTTTTCCTTGGGCGATATCTCCTCTGAGAGAGTCGTAAAGTCGCGAATGTCAGCAAACATAATTGACATTTCCTTGAGGATCTGGTCACCCAGACGGACATCCACAATACTTTTATGTCCGAGGAAACGCAGAAACTCATGGGGCACAAACCGACCGTAAGCGATATTAATTTTAGATAAATTGATATGTGTTTTAATGCGGGCTAAGAGTTCATTTTTGAGTACGGGTTTGCTCAGATAATCATTAGCCCCAGCATCCAAGCCTGCGACTAGGTTGGAGACTTGATTTTTGGCCGTTAACATGACAACAGGCATTTCCGAAGCTGGAAACTGTTCGCGGATTTTTTGGCAGACTTGATAGCCAGACATCTTCGGCATCATGATATCGAGTAGAATCAAGTCGGGTCTGAGTCCGCTGTCAATCTTTTTTAATGCCTCTATTCCACTAGTCGCTTGGACGATCGCATAATTTTGTAAGGACAGGTGGTTGGCAACAACTTGCAAATTGATCGGTTCGTCGTCCACCACCAGGATGGTTAATTGGCTATTGGATTGTACTGTTGGGGATAGGGTATGGGGTGGCAAAGCCTCATTTTCCCGCACTCTAGCAAGTACTCGGCTGTAGTCTAACGTTCTATTTGGGGTTTGAGTACTACTGGGCAGAGTAAAAATGAATCGGGAACCCTGACCCAGTGCTGACTCGACGCGGATTGTGCCGCCGTGAAGTTCCACGAGTTGTTTTGTGATACTTAGTCCAAGCCCGGTTCCACCATACTCACGGGAGACAGACGCATCCACTTGCTCGAAGGATTTGAAGATGTTCTCAAATTTATCGGGTAAGATGCCAATACCGGTGTCAGAGATGGTGACTTCTACCATACTGTCGAGTGCGATCGCAGACACGGTCACGGACCCCGATTCAGTGAACTTGAGCGCGTTGCCGACCAAATTGTACATAATTTGTTGGAGGCGATTCTCGTCCCCTTCAACGGCAACCAAATCCTCTGGAATTACGTTATTTAGTTCAATGGATTTACCCGCCACAAGCGGGCGACAAACCGTCAGAACAACCTCTGCAATCTGGCGAAAGTCTACAGACTGTCTTTGCAGTGTGATATCCCTGTTTTTCAGTTTGGCGAAATCCAAGATATCATTAACCAGATTTGCCAGCCGCATCCCACTAGAGACAACCATCGAAAGATTGGCTTTTTGCCGATCATTGAGTTCACCTGCCGCACCGTCGAGTAGGGATTCCGTGATGCCGATAATGCCATTGAGGGGGGTGCGGAGTTCGTGGGAGGTATTGGCTAAAAACTCGTCTTTGATTTGATCCAAGCGTTGCAATTGAGTATTCTTGAATTCCAGTTCTTGGGTAAAACGAATTCGCTCAGCTTCCGCCCGTTTGCGTTGGGTGATGTCTTGAAAAGCTGCGATCGCATAAACTACATTACCCTGTTCATCAAAAATTGGGGTTGCCCATACCTCTAAGGGGATAATCTCGTCTATTTGATGAAGCTCCATATTATCAACGGTTGCTCTTTCACCGCTTAATGCCCGCACGATTGGCTGTTCGTCAGCAGGATAAAGTTGCTGAGTTCCCGCGACATACGCCTGATAAACTTCTGGCAATTGTTCAGCCGTTACATCCGGTGCGATACTTTTACCCAATAAGTGCTGTGCCGTTTGATTTGCGTAGTAGGTTTTACCACTGCTATCAACGACGAATATCCCCACCGGTAACGCTTCTAGAAATTGAGTCAACCGTCTCTCACTGTGGCGTAACGCCTCTTGAGCCTGCTGCCGCGAGGCCACTTCTTCCTGTAGATTTTTCAATAATTCAGCTTGAGCCTGCTGTGCTAAACGGTCCTTTTGTAGCGCCTCTTTTACCTGCTGCACATGTTGCAGTGTCTTATTAGTCGTAATTTCTAAATCTTGAAAATCGATCGGTTTCGTCAGAAAATCAAATGCCCCCAGATTCATCGCCTTTCGGATATTTTCTATATCACCATAGGCGGAAAGAATAACAGCTTTGATAGTAGGATATTGCTCTGCTAGCTTAGTGAGCAGCGCTAGCCCATCCATTCCCGGCATATTAATATCGGTTAATACCATATCGATATCCGGTTCAGTTTGGAGCTTAGAGAGGGCTTCGACACCATCATGGGCAAAAACAAACTGAAGCTCATTGTGCCGGATTTTTTTTCTAAATTTCTGGCGGATCAGGGATTCTAAGTCAGGCTCATCATCCACAACCAGTATTTTCGCTGGCATAGTTTTTCCCTGATTAGGATTTGCTACATGTTCAAGAAATTTCCCTTCAGCTGCTCGAATTCAATAGATTAGTTCATAGAGTTATTGGATTTCTATTTTTGACTATAAGAGCTGCTTAGCTCACGTTGCTCATTACATCACATCCTGAGCAACTAGACCAAATCTTGCTCTAAACAGGCTGGGAGCTGAGCTGATGCAACCACTGAAGGCGAAGATGGCACTGACTTAGGAGCCTTGAAATAAATTTCAGGCTCAAAGCTGAAGTAAGCTTTAGCTTACTGAATAAGCCTTTCAACCCCTTTTAAAGGGTTTTAGCTTTTAGCCCGTTCGCGTAGCGTTCTCCGAAGGAGTACTTTAGTTCAGGGCTTAAGTCAGTGCCATCTCACTTAAGGTAAATGTACAGACTTAAGAACTTTCCTCACTCACCAACCAACCCTTGTGCAGGGGGCCTGGGGGAGGCACTCCGTCCCCCAGTGGGGGGTTTGGGGGAAACCCCCAATCTGGGTTTTTCCCAAGAAACGATCACTTTTCCCTTAAGTCAGCGCCATTCCGCTTAAGGTGAAGATGGCACATTTCCCTGAACCTTGAGCGTCTCTTACTTCTGCTTGAGCACCAGCAAAGTGATATCATCATAAACCTTTTGCTCTCCAATATGCTGCTGTACCTCGCCGATCACAGCCTGTCTAATCTCACCCGCCGAACTTTGCCAGCATGTCTTGACCACCTCACAAAGCCGCTCTAAACCGTATTGCACCCCATTGATATCTTCGGCTTCGGTAATCCCATCGGTGTAGAGGACTACCACATCCCCTGGATTCAATTGCACCCTAGCTTCTGCTACGAAATCGGAAATGTCTTCTGTCAAGCCAATCGGGAATCCCAAATCTATGGTATCAATCAGCTCAACGCTTCCACTGGAGCGCACCACAATCATTTGTTCATGCTGTCCGCTCAAAGTCAGAACACCCTTTTGATAGTCAACTAAGGCGAGGGTCAGGTTCTTATCGCAGCGCATCCGTTGCAGGTTATCATAAATCGTCCGGTTGATTGTGTTCAAGAATTTTACTAAGTCAGTCTCTTGATGGGTCAGTAGCGTCCGCACGGCGGTTTGAACCATCAGCATCAATACACCGCTTTCCAGACCATGACCCGTGATATCGCCAATCCCAATTTTGACGTTTCCGTTGTGCTGTAGCACGTCATAGTAGTCCCCTCCCACCTCCTGTGCTGGTTTCATAAACCCAGCAATCTCTAGTTGGCTGATTTGGCTGAGTTCCTCTTTTGTGGGCAGGAGCATTTGTTGTAACTGCCGTGCGATGTCTAATTCGGTACTCAGGCGCAGGTTCTCGGCTTCGAGGCGCTTGAGATAGCGCTCCTGCTCCAAAGCCTGCTTCATCTGTTTTACATATTGCAACGTTTTGTTAGTGGTAATTTCTAAATCCTGGAAATCGATCGGCTTAGTTAGGAAATCAAAAGCACCCCGATTCATTGCCGCTCTAATATTTTCAATATCACCATAGGCCGAAATAATAATAGCTTTGATGTGAGAGCTTTGCTCGTTGAGTTTAGTTAATAAGGTCAGCCCATCCATTTCGGGCATATTAATATCGGTTAAGACAATATCGATATCCGGTTCAGTTTGCAGCTGCGATAGGGCGTCCACACCGTTACGGGCAAAAACAAACTGGAGTTCGTTCTGCCGAATCTTTTTTCTAAATTTCTGGCGGATCAAGAGTTCTAAGTCGGGCTCATCATCCACAACTAGGATTTTAGCTGGCATAGGTTGCGGATTGATTAAGGTTAGCTAATAAGTCAAAATTCTTTCTTTTAAGTTATCAAATTCAACGGGCTTGTGGAGATAGTCATCCGCTCCATATTCCATCGCAATGCGGTAATTTTCTTCATCGCCATAGGCGGTAATCATAAAGACTTTTAAGTTAGGAAATTTTTCTTTAATAATTTTGAGTAGTTCTAGACCATTCATCCCTGGCATATTAATATCCGATAGTATCAAGACAACGCAATTTTCGGGTTGACTGTTTAAGTATTCCAGCGCCTCCTTTGCCGAAAAAGCAAACTGAAATTCGATGATACCTTTTTTGATTTCCTTCCTAAATTTTTGCCGAAATAATAATTGGACATCTTCTTCGTCATCCACAACCATGATTTTCATGACTTAACTCCGTCTTGGCAAAACAATCACAAACTCAGCATAACGGCCCGCTTCGGTTTCGACCTTGAGCGCTCCTTGATGCTCTTGGACAATGATATCGTGACTGATGGATAGACCCAAACCTGTTCCTTGTCCGGTTGGTTTGGTGGTAAAAAAGGGATTGAAAATTTTATCCACAATTTCTTCGGGTATCCCTTTACCGTTATCTCGGATGCGGATTTCTATCTGTTCACCTAGGTTTTTTGTGCTAACCCAGAGCATGGGTGAAAATTTATCGCCGAGTTCTTTGCTTTTTTCGTGAGCGGAGTAACACGCGTTGTTGATCACATTCAGAAACACTCGGCTAATATTCTGCGGTACAACATTCAGCAACCCGAGCGTATCGTCATAGTCAGTTTCTATACTAATGTTGAAGGAAGAATCTTTCGCACGCATTCCGTGATAGGCTAAATTGATATATTCTGCTAGTAAAACGTTGATGTCAGTCTGTTGTCGCTCGCCGGCTTTGCCTCCAGAGTGCATCAACATACCGCGCACAATATTGTCTGCCCTCTTCCCATGTTCATTGATTTTTTTGACGTTTTGAGTCAGGTCATTTAATATCTCCTCAATATAGTCTGTTGTTTCTGTATCTAAGTTATCTTTTTGATTTTCAATTTCCTCGAGCAATTCCTCGGTTAACTCGGCAGAAAGTTCAGCGAAGTTATTCACAAAGTTTAAGGGATTTTTAATCTCGTGGGCAATGCCTGCGGTGAGGGCACCGAGTGATGCGAGTTTCTCTTGGGCGATAATTTGGTCTTGGGTGGCTTTGAGTTTTTGTAGAGTTGCGCCGAGTTCCTGATTTTTCTCTTGTAATTGCTGAGTTCTCTCCTCAACTTTGAACTCTAGCGTCCGGTTGTATTCTTCTAATTGGTTGTAGAGACGGGAGTTTTCGATAGAGATGGCGGCTTGGGCAGAGAGGATTCTCAAGGTTTCGACACGATCGCTCGTAAATGCCCCAGTAGTAAGATTGTTTTCTAGATACAGAATACCGCTGAGTTTGCCTTGATTCAGCAGGGGAGTGCACAGAATGGATTTGGGTCGGGTGGCGATAATATAAGGGTCGGAGGTAAATTGGCCTTCATTGACGGCATCGTTTAAAACGACATTCTCTTTGGTTCGGGTAACATAATGAACGATCGCCATACACAACAGAGGGATTTGCGTCGAACGATCGACGGAGTCTATGGGAAGCGATCGCGGTATCATGACCTGATGCGTATCAACTGCCCCAGAAGCCTCAATTGCCCAGTTGCCTTCCTCATTCCCTGGCTCGGTTTGGGACTG
>NZ_DATNPA010000613.1:0-6785 GCF_036703385.1 Allocoleopsis sp.
CACTATAAGGGATGCCAAGGGTTTTACTGATGCGATGCCACTGTGCAAGGTATCGGCAATCAGTTGCGCGATCGGCTCGCTATGTAAAGGTGCTAAGGTAATACAGTTGACAGTTGCCCCTTCCTTGCGGATGCTATCAAGGGTGATCATTAAAGGATGGGCAGAGTTGACCTCGTTATCACGATACGCCCCAATCAAAAATAAATACTCCGTATCAGCATCGGTCATCATCAGTTCTATCAATTTGAGAGTGGCGGAATCTGCCCACTGTAAATCGTCCAAAAAGATAACTAAGGGATGCTCTTTTGTACAACATGCCCGGATGAAGTGACCAAAGACGAGATTAAAGCGATTTTGCGACTCAGTTGGCCCTAACTCTGGCACGGCTGGCTGTTTACCGACAATCAGTTCTACTTCGGGAATTACATCAATAATTACTTGACCGTTGTCACCAAATGTGGTTAAAAGTTTTTCTCGCCACAGGTTCAGTTGTTCAGAGCTTTCACTTAAGAGTTGCCGCACCAATCCCTGAAAGGCGTCTACTACGGCAGAGTAGGGAATATTGCGCTGAAACTGGTCAAATTTGCCGGATATGAAATAGCCGCGTTTAGAGGTAATGGGCTTATAAATTTCTTGCACCAGTGCTGATTTGCCAATACCGGAATAACCCGCCACCAGCATCATTTCAATTTTGGATTTTCGATTTTGGATTGGGGATTTGGGATTGTCTCCATTAATCGGTGTATCCGCCTCAATATCCGTGTGTGCTGCTACTCGCTCAAATGCTGCCAGGAGAGTTTCTACTTCTTTTTCTCTGCCGTAGAGTTTTTGCGGAATTTGAAACTTATCCGAAATATCTTGAGAAGCCAGAGGAAACTCGGAAATTTCTCCCTTTATCTGGAATTGTTTGAGACATTCTTCTAGATCGGCTTTAATTCCCCAAGCGCTTTGGTATCGCTCCTCTGCCGTTTTCGCCATCAGTTTCATGACAATATCTGACAAAGCGAAGGGAATTTCCGGATTAAGCTGATGCGGCGACGAAGGCACTTTAGCGATATGACAATGCACCAATTCCAGAGCATCTGTCGTCTCAAACGGTAGTTGCCCTGTGAGCAGTTCGTAGAAGGTGACGCCGAGGGAGTAAAAGTCCGTGCGGTAATCCAAAGAACGGTTCATCCGTCCCGTTTGTTCCGGTGACATATAGGCTAATGTGCCTTCTACAACATTGGGATTTTTTAGGGTAGGATTTTCGCGGGTTAATTGAGTAGAAATGCCAAAGTCGATGATTTTGACAATTCCGGTTTCTGGGTTAAAGACAATATTGGCTGAATTAATATCTTTGTGGATAATATTTGCGGTGTGAATATTGCCCAAACCCTCAGTTATTTTGATAGCGATGCCCAGGAATTCTGGTAGGGGTAGTGCCCCCGTGGCTCCCTCCATACATTCATCCATCAATTGCCTTAAGGATGACGCACCAAAATCCTCAAGGATAATGACCAAAGTTCTCTGATAGGCTTCTAATCCATAAGCTTTAACCACCCCATCTGTGTTCAGATTGCGGGTAATTTCATATTCTTGCTTGTAGCGGGTGAGTTCCGATGGTGTGGGATAGTCTTGTTTGAGTACCTTGAGGATAACACGTTGGTTGTCTTGGGGCCGAATACCTCGATAAACCAGGGAGTTGGCACTTTCGTAGATTTGGGTAATAACCTGATACCCAGCAATTGCTAGGGTTGTGTTATTGCTCATATTTCGGTAGTTTAAATCTTTTTCAAAAAAAGCGGATTCAATGTTTTATACAATAAAGCTTTTAGAAGACTTGTTACTTAAGAGAAGGAAGAGTTATTTTTAAGATTTATAGTAATACACCGATATTACTTGTAATATGAAATAACCAGTTTCGGTATTCATCTGCTACAAAATTGTTGCTATATGGATTATTGTTATGAGCGATTATAGTTTTTCTAAACCTGATTTAATCGTTTCTACTAGTTCGGCTTGTGTCCAAGGTTTATATAAGCAGCAATGAAGGTTAGCCTGCTCTTTCGCTCGTTTAATGGCTGATTCATCAGCTTGACCCGTTAGCATAATTTTTACGACTTTGGGAAACTTTTGATGAACTTTTATCAGAAATTCATCTCCCTTCATTCCTGGCATTAACCAATCAGAGACAATCAGAATAATATCGATGCTATCCTGAGTGAGCTCATCAATTAACTCTAGGGCTTCATCAGCATTTTCAGCCTCTTCATATTGATACTGATTGCCAAATGCTTGTTTGAGTTGTCTCTTAAGACTAGTCAAGACGACCTTCTCATCATCAACACACAAAATAACTGATTTGCTCATCGCTAATTGGTAATTTAAAAAATGACAAATGATATAGAGTCCGGCAAATCCCCATAATATCTGAGACGTTTGTAGTGAGGACTTTATTCCTCTGATGAGGGGCACGCTCGCCTGTCTACTACGAACAGAATTTTATGACAGGTAATTAACCGGACATGATATGGCATCATTAGCCATGACGCATAGGCAAAAATACAGTAAATGTGGTTTTGCCCACTACTGAATCTACCTCAATGCGTCCCTGATGTTTCTTAATAATCTTCTTGACAATATCTAAACCCAAACCACTCCCTTCTCCTGGCGGTTTAGTCGTAAAAAAGGGCTGAAATATTTTAGGCATAATCTCTGCTGGTATCCCTTTACCAGTATCGGTGATGCTAATCTTCACTTCCTGCTCTTGCTCAGTGATATCAATTGTTAAAGTCCCATGATTGTCCATTGCTTGTAAGGCATTGTGAACGAGATTTGTCCATACCTGATTGAGTTCATCGGGATAACCCAGTATCTGGGGTAACTCGACATAGTTTCTGATGACGTCCACTCCCTGTTTTAGTTGATTGTGATAGAGAGTTAACACCGTTTCAATTCCTTCAATCAAACTGGTGGGAATCTTTTCACCCGATGAGTCGTAACGGGCGTAAGTTTTTAAAGCAAACACAACTTTTGATGCTCGGTCTGTAGCCGTGTTAATGGTTTGAATTCCTCTTTGCAATTCAGTCACTCTATAGGCAATTTCTAATATCTCTAAGCCATCATACCTTTTGAACAAGGGCAAAAAGGGTTCGAGTTCCTGATAAACTCCCATATCAATCAGAGTATCAGCAAAGTTATCAGCCTCTTCAATCTCTTCATTTTCGAGTTGGCTAATTAAGGCTCTCTTCAGTTTGCGCTCTTCTTTAGCAGATAAGTTGGATTCACTTTCCAGTGACTTTTGCAGTAAAGCTAAGAAATTCTCAACTTCCTCTGAACCAAGGGATTGCAACAGTGTGGGTAATTCTTTTAGACTTTGACTCAAGAACTGAGACACACTCTCTGCTGAGGAACGAATTGCTCCTAAGGGGGTATTGACTTCGTGGGCAATACCTGCAATTAGCTGTCCCAAAGCTGCCATTTTTGCGGATTGGATTAGTTCGTCTTGAGTGGCTTTGAGATCGTCGAGTGCTTGTGCGAGTTCTTGGGTGCGATCGCTTACTTTTTGTTCTAAGTTGTTGTAGAGTTGGGCATTTTCAATAGCGATCGCAGCTTGCCCAGATAATAATTGTATGACTTCTAACCTATCTGGAGTAAAAGCTCCCCCTGTGAGATTATTCTCCAGATAAACAATACCGCTGAGTTGACCTTGATTGAGTAGGGGCGCACACAAAATAGATTTGGTCTTATTCGCTTTGATATACGGGTCGTTGGTAAATTTGCCCTGTTGCGCGGCATCATTCTTAACAACCGTTTCTCTGGTACGGGTGACATAGTTGATGATCGATGTGGGTAAGTGTTGGTCGATGGGTATTGACTGTAAAACCGTGACTTTATCAGCATTCACCTCCCCAGAGGCTTCAATTACCCATTCTCCTGTCTCGTTCCCTGTCTGAGGCTGGGAACGCAAAATGAGAAAGCCAATTTGCGCCCCGGCATTCTCAATGAGAATCTTCATCAAGGAAGCGAGTAACTTTTCCAGCACAATTTCGCCGGAAATGGCTTGGGAGGCTTTCATTACGGTGGCTAAATCTAAAGCCTCCTTAGAGCGACTGCCAGTTGAGGCGCTGCTAATTATCGTGCTTGTGTCTGTCAGGCGAGTCGCTACAGATGATAAGTTAAGTAACTGCGAATATCTTGCTTCCAAATCCTTGACTTTTGCCTTTGCTCCCCAGCGCACATAGCCATAGTGAGCCTCTTTCATATAAATTTGGGCAAACTTGTCCATGCCCCGCGCCAGATAAAACTTCGCTGCTAACTCATAACCTAATGCCTCTTCTTGGATAAATCCGTTCTCCCTTGCTCCTTTAATCGCTCGCTCATAAAAATCTATTGCTTCAACGACTTGCCCCAAAACCCGCGCCTTCTCTGCCTCTACCAGATAAAATTTATGCAAAAAATTCATCGGGGCATGATGCGCCCATTTCTGCATTTTTTCTTGGTTAGTATTAATCCGATTTAGCCAAGCCTCTTTTTCGGAATCTGAAGCCTCGCCAAACACCGCTAAATGCGCCAGAGAATCATAGAAAGGCAAGAGGGCTACAGCTAGCGTGGCTGTCACACCGTCTAAATACTGTTCTGCCATAGCAGCATTTTGCAGGGCTTGATGAAACTCCTCAAACAGATAACATAAAATAAGTTTATTTAGATAAATTCTATGAATTCCTAGTCGGTCATTCGCTTTAAGAGTAAGCGGAAGCGATCGCTCCTCATTATAAGCATCACCCATTAAACGACACGGATTTTCAGATCGACCGAGCAAATTAAGGACTACTTGCCAAGCTGTTGTCGTCCAATTCAAAGAACTTTCCTGTTTAATTTGACTCATAGCATGACTGTAGGTCGCCATCTGCTGTTCTAGCGCCGTCAGTTCGTGACCGCTAAAATAGGCGTGATCGCACAGATAAAAAGCACAATAACCACCAAAAACAAATTCTCCGGTTTCCACTCCACTTTGATAGCCCTCAAGTGCCAGCGGTAGTGATTCCCGGAAATGTTCTTTCCAGTGCATTGTACAAACACCAAATATTAGGAATACCTTAGCCTTGACTTTTTTGGCATTTAATCGTTCCACTAAACTTAAAGCCAATTTGCCAAATTTATAACCCAACTCAATATCTTGGACTACGCCACACAGAACTAGTCCGTAGCAACTATAACCAAATGCCGACCAAATTGCATTGCCATATTTGATGGATAAATTCACCATCGCTAACACAATCAGCAACAACAGTTCATAAGCAGCTAGAAATCCAGCAGGCATTATGTTCGATAGAATATGGATAGCTGCTAGCTTTTCTGGGTCTGTCATCGCTGGCAGGTTAATTAAATCTTCAACTTCCTTCCCAGCTAAAAGTGAAGCGGTTTCCTCCTGTCCTCGTTGAATATCCAACTGACTCGGCTCTTCTGGTATGTTGACCCCCAATTGTTTCAGCGCCGCAAGTCCAATCTTAAGCGCTTCTTTGAAGTTTACCTGTGATAAAGCCGCTTGAATTTTGACATTATAAACTTTCACTTTTTCCAGCACGGTTTTGGCGTGATTTAGCACCACATCCACCAATTGCTCCATCTCCTCAAAGTCCCCTTTTAGGCACGCCGCCTCTGCTGCTTCCTCATACAGCGCTAAGGTTAGGTCATAGGAACTTTGCCAACTATCTGCACTCAAGAGTTCTTGCCCCGCCTTCAAATACCCGACTGCTGCTCCATAAGCTGCTGCTGTTTTCGCTTTTTGACCTGCCATCAGATTCAGTTTGGCAATTTCATTTCGTTCTTGTTCATGGACATGTAGGGGCAGTGCCCCTGTGCCTGCCCCTGTGCCTGCCCCTGTGCCTGCCCCTGTCCCAATATTGAGATGATCGACTATCTCAAATATCTTCTCTGATAAAGCTTCAGGCGACGTATTCTGCAACAGTAGCCGACCAATTTGTAAGTGAACCGCTGTTTTTTGCGCCTCATCAATCAAGGCATAAGCCGCTTGTTGTACCCGGTCGTGCAGGAACTTGTAATCTTGAATTAACAGTGCTGTATCTAACTCGGATGTAGGCAGGATTAACGCGGACTGAACTGCCATCACTAGGTCTGGAAAAATTTCCTCTTTGGATTTTTGACAAACGATAGAAATAGTGGTTAAGTCGAAATAAGCCCCGACACAAGCAGCCAAGCGTAAAACTTGCTGAGTCGATTCTGGCAGTTTCTTCAAGTTGCCAATCATCAACTCCACTACATTATCAGTAATGTCCTGTGCCTCAATGTTTGAAATATCCCAAATGAAGGCGTGACGCTGAAAATCAAACGTTATTAAGTTTTCGGCGTGCAGAGTTTTCAGAAATTGATTGACAAAGAATGGATTGCCCCCAGTTTTCCGCTTCACCAGTTCTGCTAAAGGTTTTACTGTAAGGGCGGGCTGATCGATATCCTGGCTGCGTAGGGCAGATGTCTGTAAACCCGCCCCGACGTGCAACGTATCGGCAATCAGCTGACTAATATGCTCTAGTTCTAACGGTGCTAAGGTAATAAAGTTGATAGTTGCTCCAAGATTACGCAACCCATCAAGTGTCATCATCAAAGGATGGGCGGGATTGACTTCGTTATCTCGATACGCTCCAATTAGGAACAGATATTGCGTCTCGTTATCTGTCATCATCAGCTCTATTAACTTGAGCGTGGCAGAGTCTGCCCACTGCAAATCGTCCAGAAAGATAACCAAAGGATGCTCTTTTGTGCAAAAGGCTCGGATGAACTGA
>NZ_DATNPA010000614.1:0-3407 GCF_036703385.1 Allocoleopsis sp.
GATTTGTTGATATAGTCCCAGTAGGCGAGAAGCGCGTTGCTCATTTCTCAGGATGCGATCGCGTATCGTCTTCAAATGCTCCGGTTCATCCTGTGCTTCCCAGTATTCAATAACCTGCGCTCTCACCAACGGCTCAATCGATTTGAGATTTTGGATGGGGGATTTTAGATTGGGAAATTCCCCCATCTCTCCTGCCTCAACCACCAACCGACACAACTTCTGTGTCAGAAATGGCTGCCCTCCCGTCCAGTCCAAAATCTCTTCCAGTACAGCCTGAGGATTATCTACCTTTCCTACCAAACCCTCAGCTAACGGCTGAACTTCATGCGGTTGAAACCCATGTAACTGAATTGCTCGACCAATATTAAATGGTGTGCGATTAAGATCAGAAATTAAATCCGATGGTGTTGCCACTCCCAACAGAGCAAACGTGAGTCGATTGAATTCTAAATTTTCAGTACGTTTGTTGTAAAACGCTCGAATCAGGACAAAAAAGTCGTCAAGCGATTCTTTAAAGCTGAGAACAGTATCGATTTCATCAATAAAGATGGCAATATTTTGAGCAACTTGCACCAACAGAACCCGTTCGATCAACTCACCCAAGCGCTGGACTGGTGGTATGATTGTGCGATCGCACCACCAGCTCATAAATTCAACTGGCTCAAACAAATTAAAATGATTCACCAGTTCGTAGGCAACACCCGCATACCACTGTTCCAACGAAATCCCCTGTTGCCCAATCGCTGAAAGATCGATGAAAGCACAGGCTACTCCTTCAGCTTGCAGTCGTTTAATCGTTTGCACCTTCAAACTAGACTTCCCCATCTGCCGAGAATTGAGGACGTAACAAAACTCCCCAGCCTTCAACCCTTGATAAAGGTCAATATCAGCCTGTCGCATCACATAAGTAGGTGCATCTTCTGGTAGACTTCCACCAACTTGATAGTGGTAACTTTCTGTCATATCGATTTACAACTGCGCTGAGGCATTGAGCAACACGGATAATTAGAATCAAGCCAGTACCTTTCCCCGTGATCAGCCATGCCCCGATCGCTTAGAGTGCGTTTAGACTACACTCCAAAGATAAAATCGTCTCTTTTACGCAATGGCTTCCCCAGTCAGAAAGTTTTAGCCCAACATTTAAACATAGCCCCATCTACCGTCAGCAATTTCCTCAATAGCAAACCAGTAGATTATCTGAATTTTATTGAACTTTGTCGGGTATTGGGGCAGGAATGGCGAGACGTTGCGGATTTGGAGAAGTTACCTCACCCAGAACAAGCTAAGATTGTTAGGGCAAAAGTATTAATTAGCGATCGCCGCACAGATACCCATCTTGCCCAACAGTTGCAGCAAGCCTTGAGTGCTGCCAACCACAACATCATCATCGCTGGCGAAGACGCCCCCCTCTCCGAAGCCTTAACCCAGTGCGATTACCTGATACTGTTGTTGTCCCCACAATCTGCCTACAGCGAACTCACCCTCCAGGACGTGCAGCAGGCTAAGGAATTGTGGGACACCAGCCAAAAACCCATCATCTTACCCATTTTTGTAGACTTCCCTCTGTCCGAGCAACTCTCCCTGCCATTTGATTTGTTAGCTCATTTAGAAGGTGTTCAGGCTTGGCAGTGGCATTCCGGTGACAACATTTCCAGCTTGGGATCAGCAGTTCTAAGCGTTCTCCAAGAAGGTCGTATTTCCTTACCCAGTGACCATGAATTGGCACTAAACTGGACAACTATCACCACCCGTCAAAAACTTACCACAAACCAACCGCTACCCGTCGCTCCACCAGCGTTACCCGAATTACCAGAAGGGCAAGTCGGTTTAGCATCTCCCTTCTACATGGAGCGTCCCCCTATTGAAGCACACTGTTACGAGGCGATTACCAAACCTGGGGCACTTATCCGCATCAAAGCTCCCAGTCAAATGGGCAAAACCTCCTTGATGGCGAGAATTCTCCATTATGCCGAAGAATGCGGCTCTCGCACAGTCACATTGAGCCTGCATCTCGCCAATCAGAAAGTTTTTAGTAGCTCCGATACATTCTTACAGTGGTTTTGTGCCAGCGTCAGTTTAGAGTTAGGGTTGCTGGACTCTGAACAGTTGGCTAAGCATTGGCAATTAGCTCCGATCCTGGGTAGTAATCAATGCTGCAAAGGTTATTTTGAGCGGTATCTGTTGCCAAAACTCGGCGTTCCCCTCACATTAGGCTTGGATAAAGTCGATCGCATTTTTCCCTATCGCGAAATTGCCGATGACTTTTTTGGGCTGTTACGCGCCTTGCATGAAGAGGCGAAGCTGCGCGAGATTTGGCAGAACTTTCGCTTGATTGTGGTTCATTCCACTGAAGTTTTTATTCCATTGGATATCAATAAATCTCCCTTTAATGTAGGACTGCCGATAGAGTTACCCGAATTTACCTCACAGCAGGTACAAGAGTTAGCTAGACAGCATAAACTGAATTGGCAAGCAGGGGAAGTTGAGCAACTCATGAGATTGGTGGGAGGGCATCCTTATCTCGTGCGGCTGGCGATGTACCACTCGGCGCGTCAAGATATTACCCTCGATCGCTTAGTGCAACAGGCTCCTACAGAATCTGGATTATACAGCGACCATCTACGACACCACTTATGGGATTTAGCCAAGTATCCGGAGTTGATGGAAGCGATGAGAACAGTGGTGACTTCCCACATCCCAGTCCGATTGCCACTGGATCTGGCATTGAAATTAGATAGCATGGGGCTAGTGAAGCGCAACGGTCATGAAGTTACTGCCCGCTGTCAGTTGTACGCTCAATATTTCCAAGCGCGACGGGATGCTGAACCTCGTCAGTTGACGGTGATGTTTTGCGATTTGGTGGGTTCGACGATGCTTTCAGAGCAACTTCCGCCTTATACGTATTGCGAGTTACTTCAGGCATACCATGAAACTTGCGAAAAGGTGATCCTGGGGTTTGAGGGGTATATTGCCCAGTACCTCGGTGATGGTATACTTTCCTACTTTTGTTATCCCACGTCTCATGAGGATGATGCTTACCGAGCTGTGAAGGCAGGATTGGAAATTTTGGCTGCGATCGCACAATTAAATCTTCGCCTAAAAGCGGAACGAGGAATTTCTCTAGCTGTAAGGATTGGCATTCACACGGGGTTAGTGATTGTGGCAGAAGTCGGAGGCAGCAACAAGTACGAGCGGTTAGCCATTGGCGTTACTCCCAATATTGCGGCTAGGCTGCAAGGGCAAGCAGCGCTGAACTCAGTCATACTTAGTGAGGCAACTTATCGACAGGTTCAAGAATTTTTTGATTGTCAATCGTTGGGTGCTAAAACACTTAAGGGTATTGCTCAACCGATTGATGTTTATCAGGTAGATAGGAGATGAGGAAGCTGGGGGAGTGGGGGAGCTGG